>JAZUDV010000044.1:0-6320 GCA_045639825.1 Anaerovoracaceae bacterium | reverse complement strand
TCTGTATATGAAGGACAGTCTTAAACTTCCGGCACTGATTACAGGAGGCGGACAGGAGTTTGGATACAGATCATCCACTGAGAACACTGCAGGCATTTCCGGACTGGCATTGGCAAGCGATATGTCATATGACAGCTTGATTCCTAAGATGCAGAAAATATCAGGAGTGAATGAGTATCTCAGGAAAGGCCTTTTCACAGAGCTGCAGGATATCGAGCTTAACGGACCTCTTGATATAGGATTCCAGTTGAAAGATGCGGGTATGAGATGTCCATCAGTACTTAATATCTCTTTCCACGGAACAAGAGGAGAGGTACTGCTGCACACATTGGAACAGGATGAGATATTCATTTCGACAGGTTCTGCCTGTGCATCCAATCATACAGGCGATTCACATGTACTGCAGGCAATGGGACGCAACCACAAAGAGATTGAAGGCGCTATCAGATTCAGCTTCAGCGAATTCAATACTGTTGAAGAGATGGACATAGTGATTGATAAAGTCACCGCAGCGGTTAAACGATTTAGAAAGTTAGGAACATTCAGGTAATTATCGATTAGGAGTAGATAATTGGAGAAGAAATTATACATAGTACGATGCGGAGAAGTCGCTCTCAAGGGAATGAACAAACCTTATTTCGAGCGAATTCTCCTGGAAAGAGTAAAGAATGCAATCAAAGTCTTTCCGGATGCTGAGGCCAAATGGATTGAAGGCCTGATGTTCGTCAGGATTCCTGCCGACATTCCGGAAGACGATGTTGTAGATAAATGCGTCAAGGTATTCGGCGTAGCCAGCGTGAGCGTAGCAGTTCAGGCTGAGAAAGACATTGATGCCATCGGTATCAAGGCTGCCGAGTTCATGCAGAACATTATCGACACTGAAGGAGTTAAGACCTTCAAGGTTAAGGGTAAGAGAGCAGACAAATCCTTCCCGGTTCAATCACCAGAGATTGGACGTGTGGTAGGAGCTATCATTCTCAAGACCTGCAAAGTTCTGAAAGTTGACGTACACAATCCTGATGTAACGCTCACTGTCGACGTAAGACGTGAAGGTGCGTATATCTTCAGGGACAAGGTGAGAGGATTTGGTGGCTTGCCACTAGGCACCAACGGCAAGGGACTGATTCTGATGTCGGGTGGTATCGACAGTCCGGTTGCAGCTTTCATGATGGCCAAGAGAGGAATGACAATCGAGGCCGTACACTACCACTCATATCCATATACCAGCCCAAGAGCACAGGAGAAGGTTGAAGAGCTTGTAAAAGTGCTTGCTGGATATATGGGAACCATAAGGATGCACGTTATCAACTTGCTTCCGATACAGGAACAGATCGTTCAGAACTGTCCTGAAGATGAGACAACAATTCTGGTTAGAAGATTCATGATGAGAATCGCTGAACAGATTGCTATAAAGAACCACAACATGATGCTTATCACCGGCGAGGACCTCGGTCAGGTAGCGAGCCAGACAGCAGAGGCATTGGTAGTAACAGACGCAGTTGTAGATATGCCTGTTATGAGACCGCTGATTGCGATGGATAAGGTTGACATCATGGACAAGGCTAAAGAAATCGGAACCTATGACATTTCGATACAGCCTTACGAGGACTGCTGCACGGTATTCCTGCCAAAGCATCCTGCGACCAAACCAAAGCTCTCCAAGATTGAGAATGACGAGAGCAAGTTGGACGTCAAGGCACTGGTAGATGCAGCCGTTGCATCAGAAGAAATAATTGAGATAAGACCATAGATTTACATATACGGAGGAAACTAAAAATGGCTAAGGAAAAGTACGATTTTTCAACTGAGGAGAACAGAAACGTCTATAGACATACTACTTCTCATATTCTTGCACAGGCTGTAAAGCACATCTGGCCTGAGGCTAAACTGGCAATTGGACCTGCTATTGCAGATGGATTCTATTATGATATCGATCTGGAGTACAAGATTACCGATCAGGACCTGCTGAAGATTCAGAAGGAAATGAAGAAGATTATGCAGGCTAATCTGCCTCTCGAGAGATTCGAGCTGCCAAGAGCAGAGGCAATTAAGTTCATGGAAGAGAAGGAAGAGCCTTACAAGGTTGAGCTGATTCAGGATCTCCCTGAGGACGCTGTTATTTCATTCTACAAGCAGGGCGACTTCACTGACCTCTGTGCAGGACCTCACGTAGCATCAACAGGAGTTATTAAGGCAGTTAAGCTGACTTCAATCGCAGGAGCTTACTGGAGAGGAGACTCCGACAGAAAGATGCTCCAGAGAATCTATGGTACATCATTCCCAAGCCAGGAGGAGCTCGATGAGTACCTGGCTAAGATCGAAGAGGCTAAGAAGAGAGACCACAGAAAACTTGGTAAGGAAATGGATCTGTTCATGATCGCAGACGAGGGCCCTGGATTCCCATTCTTCCTGCCTAAGGGAATGATCATCAGAAATGAACTCGAAAGCTTCTGGAAGCAGGAGCATTACAACAGAGGATATGAGGAGATCAGAACACCGCTGATTCTGAATGAGCAGCTGTGGAGAACTTCCGGACACTGGGATCACTACAAGGATAACATGTACTTCACTAAGATCGATGATGAAGACTATGCTATCAAGCCTATGAACTGCCCTGGTTCAATCCTCGCTTACAAGAGAAGATTATGGTCATACAGAGATCTGCCTCTCAGATATGCAGAGCTCGGACAGTGCCACAGACACGAGCTGTCAGGTGCACTTCACGGACTGATGAGAGTAAGAACTTTCGTACAGGACGATGCGCATATCTTCATGCTGCCTGAGCAGACTAAGGAAGAGGTAACTAAGGTTATTAAGCTCTATGACGATATGTACAAGCTCTTCGGATTGCCATATCACATCGAGCTCTCTACAAGACCTGAAGATTCGATGGGAACCAAGGAAGAGTGGGATGCTGCAGAGCAGGCACTCAAGGAGGCTATCGAGTCCATCGGCGCTGAGTACGTTATCAACGAGGGCGACGGAGCATTCTACGGACCTAAGCTCGACTTCCATCTTGAGGATTCACTCGGAAGAACATGGCAGTGCGGTACAATTCAGCTCGACATGCAGATGCCACAGAGATTCGATATCTCATACGTTGGATCTGACGGCGAGAAGCACAGACCTCTCATGATTCACAGAGCTTGCTTTGGCTCAGTAGAGAGATTCATCGGAATTCTCATCGAGAACTTCGCAGGCAAATTCCCACTGTGGCTCGCACCTGTACAGGTTAAGCTGGCAACAGTAACTGAAGGTAACGTTGAATATGCCGGCAAGGTTGCTGATCAGCTGAAGGAAGCAGGCATCAGAGTTGAGACAGACTTCAGAAACGAGAAGATCGGATACAAGATCAGAGAGGCAAGAAATGCCCGCAACAACTACATCTGCGTAATCGGAGATCAGGAAGTTGCTGACGGAACTCTCACAGTAAGATCCATCAAGGAAGGCGAACTCGGCACATTGAGCGTCGACGAGTTCATCAACAAACTCGTTGATGAGATTAAAACTAAAGCTATGTAGTGACTGGTGATATAACTCAAAGCGGACCGCATCGAGCCGCCAGTGCTTAGCGATTGCCAAGCGAGGGGCTAGCACCGAGTGCTGGCAGAGCTTAGCACTGCTGCGAGCGAGATTGAGTGCAAACGTGTCCGCGTGAGTTTTAACAACAGTCATAAGAGAGGTTTAATATGAAATACAAAAGAGTATTGATTAAAGTTAGCGGTGAGGCATTGGCCGGTCCTGACAAGTTCGGTGTTAATGATGAGATGACTGTTGCTACTGCACGTCAAATCAAGGAAATCGTTGACGCAGGAGTGCAGGTAGCCATTGTATGCGGAGGAGGCAACTTCTTCAGAGGCAGAACAGGCGGTAATATCGACAAGCCAACAGCTGACTATATGGGAATGCTGGCTACTGTAATGAACGGTCTGGCACTTCAGGATTCACTGCTGTCAATCGGATGTGAAGCCAAGCTGATGACTGCAATCGAGATTCGCGATATGGCAGAGGGATACGCTCGCCGTAAAGCTCTCGACTACCTGGAAGAAGGCAAGGTTGTCATTTTTGGCGGCGGAACAGGAAGCCCATTCTTTACAACCGATACAACTGCTGCTCTCAGAGCTGCTGAAATCGGCGCTGACGTACTGCTGCTCGCTAAGAACATTGATGCAGTTTACTCGGCAGACCCTAACGTTGATCCTAATGCAGAGAGATATTCTGATCTGACTTACATGGATATCATCGAGAAGGATCTCAAGGTAATGGATCTCACAGCTGCTACGCTGTGCAAGGATACAGGAACTAAGATTTATGTCTTCGCACTCAAGGAAGAAGGCAACTTAATGAAAGTTATTAACGGAGAGAACGTTGGAACATTAATTCAATAGGAGGAAATACCATGTCCCACAGTAAGAAAACATTAGAAGAAAGAATCGAAAGCTCCAAGGGATTCCTTAAGGAGAACCTCAACACTGTTAGAGCCGGTAGAGCTAATCCTGCACTGCTCGACAAGGTAAACGTTTCATATTACGGAACACCTACACCTCTTAAGCAGCTGGCTAATATTTCTGTACCTGAGCCAAGAATGCTGCTGATCAGCCCATTCGATCCTAAGGCAATTTCAGATATCGAGAGAGGCATTAACGAGGCTAATATCGGAATTAACCCTACTAACGATGGTAAGGTTATCAGACTGGTTATCCCACAGCTGACTGAAGAGAGACGTAAGGAGCTCGCTAAGGTTGTTAAGGGATACGGCGAAGATGCTAAGGTTGCAGTTCGTAATCTCAGAAGAGAGCACGTAGACGAGCTCAAGAAGGCTGAGAAGGCCGGCGAGATGACTGAGGACGATCTTAAGGGTGAACTCGAAGATACAGAGAAGATCATCGAGAAGGCTATCAAGGCTATCGATGAGATTATCAAGGACAAAGAGCAGGAGCTGTTAGAGGTATAATGCTTACTCACGTTGGAATTATTATGGATGGTAACGGCAGATGGGCCAAGGCTCATAATGTGCCTCGTGTAATGGGGCACAATGCCGGCATGCAGTCCATGAAGAAAATTGTCATTGCGGCTTCTAATATGGGAATTAAACATCTCACTGTCTATGCTTTCTCTACTGAAAATTGGAAGCGTAGTGCTGAAGAAGTAGGTGGCATTTTCAAGCTTATTGTAAAGTACGTCAATTCTGAGCTGGAAGAGCTGGATGAGAACAATGTTCACATCAATATTCTTGGAGATTACAGTATGCTGCCTAAAGACAGCGTAGATGCAATTGATAAGATGGTCGGAAGACTGGCAGATAACGACGGATTAACCTTCAATATCGCACTTAACTACGGTGGCAGAGATGAGATTCTCAAGGGCGTTAAGAAGCTCTATAAGGAATGCGAAGCCAGCGGTAAGTGCATAGACGAGATTACCGAAGAGGATATTTCAAGACATCTGTATACAGGTAAACTTGATATTCCTGATCCTGACCTTATTATTCGTACCAGCGGAGAAGAGAGAACTTCGAATTTCCTGGTATGGCAGGGCGCATATAGTGAGCTTATGTTCACTGATACCCTGTGGCCTGACTTCACAGCTGAGGAGTTTGCGGCTATGTGCGAGAATTTCACACACCGCAATAGACGTTTTGGCGGAAGAGACAAGGAAGATAAATAGATATGAAAACAAGAGTTATTGCAGGACTTTGCATGGCCCCACTGCTGGTGATACTGTACCTGGGTAGTTTGCCATTGGCAGTAACAGGTGCAGCAATTGCGATCATTGCCGTTACAGAATTCTATAACGGCTGGGAAGCACTTGGTGTTAGGCCTTCCAAGATGATTGCATATTTAATGATTGGACTACTGTATCTGTTACACTTTATTGTGTTCTATGGATTGAGAGGCGATGCTTTCATTGGTAGCAAGGGACTTGCTGAGGCTGTTGCCAATGAACAATTCATGAGCATGTATTCCACTCAGCTACTTGAACCATTGCTGATGTTGTGGCTTGTTATAGCTATTGTAGCAGCCATGATGTATGGGTGGAAGATTAACGAGAGAGGGGCTTACGACGCAATTGCAACAGCTGTAGGTCTCGTGTATGTAGTATTCTTCTCATATCATATTGTGCTGCTCGATAGATTGCCACAGGGCCATCTGTTCACATGGACTGTTGTACTTGCAGCATTCGGTTCGGATATCTGTGCATACTTCACCGGATACAAATTCGGTAAGAGAAAGTTGGCTCCTAATCTCAGCCCTAAGAAGACGATTGAGGGCGCTATCGGCGGTGTTGCCGGAGCAGGACTCCTCTGCCTGGTATATGGC
>JAZUDV010000043.1:0-62881 GCA_045639825.1 Anaerovoracaceae bacterium | reverse complement strand
TCAAGGTTCAGAAGACCAGAATCTACCAGGTCTGGGAAGATGTTAGGGTCTTCGAAGTTTGCAGGTGTCAGTTCTGTGCCTGCTTCACATCTGCAGCATAATACTGCTGGATCGTTTGCATGTTGTTTAGCTGTTTCAGCTGTAATTGACATATCGATCTTCCTCCTTAAAAATGTTGCTCTATCTATGCGGAGTGCATAGATTGGATAGAGTATTAACGACCCGTTGCCCGTAGGATTATCGGGGTTTTCCTGAGGCAACAGGATTAATACCAACTAATGAATTAAGTGTGTCAGTCCGTTGCTAAGACCGACGATATAAGTAAACGAACGAATCGTTAACCTTAACTGAATTATTCAACCTCTACGTTGTCTACTACGTTGAGATCCTGGTCAACAGCCTTGGATACTCTGAGTTCTCTGTATCTGTCGTGACCAACTGCATCCATAGCCTTGTCTGTCATGTGCAGAACCTTGAGTCCCATCTTAGGACCGGATGCCATTACTGTGTTGGAGCAGTCTGAGCAGTTTCCGATCAGAACGTATTCACAACCAGTGTTCTTGAAGTCGAGGTTATTCTTAACCTGTCCTGGGCAGTTTCCTGGACGCTCGCACTTACGAGTTCCGTTCTTCTGCAGCTGAGCCTGCTTGCAGTAGCAGATGTGAGTAACTTCTGCCTTGTACTTGCTAGCAAGATCCATCATTCTGTTGAGGTTACCACCGCATGCGCATACGAGGATACCCATCTTGTGACCAGTCAGATCATCGAATGGAACTGTTACGAGGATAGCTCCTGTAGCCTTCATGATAGGAGCATCAAGAGTAGTTGCGCTGCCTGTGAAGGATCCGCCCATGATGATTTCACCAAAGTCTCCGTCAATTCCGCCAGCCTTCTCGATGAGTGCGCCAACAGATGTTCCTACTGGAACGTTCATGAATACGTGTGCTTCATTTCCGCCTACCAGCTTACCTCTTACTGTTACGTTCTTGTCAATCAGAGGCTTCTTGTCCTCGATTGCCTTAGCGCATGAGTAAACTGTCTCGGAGTTGATTACTACTGAGTTAGCAGCTGATGGCAGCTGAACTGGCTCGAGCTCGATGCCGAGGCACTCTCTAACTACAGCTCTTTCTTCGCCCATTGGGTAAATGTCTGGGAGAAGGTGTCTCTCGATTGCTGGCTCGTTAGCAAGCAGCTTGTCCAGAGTCTCAATAGTAGCCTTATGTTTCTTCTTGATAGCAATGATACCCTTGTCAGCACCAGCGATCTCCATAACGTACTTGATACCTCTGATCAGAGTCTCAGGATCCTCATCGATCTGCTGAATGTTATGAGCAAGTCCTGGTTCACACTCAGAAGCGTTAACCAGAATGTATCCGTGATCTAACAGAATTGATCCATCCTGCTTAGGACCGATCTTGATAGCTGTAGGGAATCCAGCACCACCCTGACCAATAACTCCTGCGTTCTTGATCAGCTCGAGGTTATTAGCTCCCTCAACCTTTACATAATCGTCACTCTGCTTCTCATCTGGCTTAATGATGATTCTGTCGTTAGTGATGTAATCAACAACGCCGGAAACGGAAGCATGAACTGGAGCACCAAGTCCAGTTGGAGTAGCGATAAGCTGTCCTCTCTTAACCTTATCACCAGTCTTAACAACTGGAGCACATGGTCTGCCAACAGCACCCTGCTTGAGCATCATCTGAATGTTTTCCATGATACGTAATCTCCTTTATAAATATTGATCAAACAAATAGTTTCTAAGGGATGAATTAAGCCTGTCTAAAAGAACAGACAGCAATCCACAGTCCCATACACACATATAATAACATCCAAATCAGCGTTTATCAATGAAGAAATTGTACTTTTCTTGTACTAATTTTCGTTGCAATTTGTGGGTTTTGGTCTATTTTTACAAATTATTTTCAAGCTTTGTGAAAAGGGCATAAAAAGATGTTTAACACATAGTTTGGACTACGCACAGACTATTTGCAGGCAGTTTTTATATTAGATGTTGAAATTTCATGTCTTTTAGGGTTATACTCTTGTTTGTACTATTAGTAGAAAGGAAACTGTAATGAGCAAGACCGCAAAATCAACGCGTAGCAGAATTGTTTCCGCTGCATGGAAATTATTCTATATCAACGGATACGATAGCACGACCATCGATGACATCATTGAATCAGCAAATGTGTCCAAAGGTTCGTTTTATCACTATTTCGAAGGCAAAGAGGCTCTGATTAACAGCATTTCATATCTCTTCGATGAAACTTATGAATCCCTCGTCGAAACAATATCAGACAACACTCGCTCTCCGATAGACCAACTGGTTGCAATGACAAGAGAGAGTTTCTTCATGATAGAGAACACAGTGCCTGTCCACCTATTGAACAGAATTATGTCATCTCAGCTGACAGCCAAGGGAGACAGCCATCTGCTCGATCCTGACAGATCGTATTTCCATATCGTAAGGAAGATTGTTATCGAAGCCAAGGATTCAGGCCTCTTCAAGGAAGATTTCTCTGTTAACGAAATATGCCAGGCATATGCCCTCTTCGAGAGAGGTCTGATGTACGACTGGTGTATATCCAACGGAAACTATTCTCTCAGCCAATACTCATCCAAGATGATGAGAATATTCCTCAACGGCTTTACAATGTAATGTCAATATCATCCCGGGCTTAACGTTGACATAAGCGAGCGAATGTCAACGTTAAGCCCGGGATAACATTGGCATAAAAAGTAGCGGTTAGCATCGTGTGATGCTAACCGCTTATTGTATTGGTGAATTACTTCTCGTTAGTCAAAGCCTCTTTGTTGGCATTGATTGCGGCGAGGTCTTCCTCGGTATACTCGATCTCGATATCTGTATGCATACCGAATTTGTCGCCGTATTTCTTCTTCTCACGGAAGTAGAAGATAGCACCAATCAGTGTCCATGCACCTGCCATTGCCCACTCCTGTGGAGCCAATGTGCTTCCTGAACCAGGGATGATGTAGCATGCTACCATTCCGCCTGACAGGATAACAGCTGTCCATCCGATAAACTTGTAGTTCTTAACTCTATATGGACGAGGCATGTCCGGTGCCTTCTTCCTGAGAATCAGGAATGAAGCGGATACCATGCAGTATGCCAGGCAGCATCCGAGGTTGCCTGCATCTGAAATCCATACCAGCATCTGTCTGCCTGCAAAAGGTGCAGCAATTGAGATTGCACCGATAAGGAGCAGTGCGTTGATAGGAGTCTTGTACTTAGGATGCAGCTTAGCGAAAGCCTTAGGAATCATATATGAATCTGCCATGGAGTACATAGCACGGCTGCCGCCGATCATGAAAGAGTTCCAGCTAGTTACGATACCGCAGAGGCCTCCGATGATTACTACATTACCAAGCGCCTTGCTGTTGAATGCCTTTACAAGAACGTCTGCTGTGATCAGACCGTTGCCCTTCATTCCTTCAGCGATTTCTGATGGATTGAGAGAATATCCTACAGCCAGGATAACGCATCCATAGAAGAACACTGCCATTACTACTGAAAGAATCAGGTAGAATCCGATCTTCTTGAGCGATCCCTTAATCTCCTCAGCAGCCTGAGGGATTACGTCAAATCCGATAAAGAAGAACGGTGTAGTTACAGCTACTCTGATAACGCTCTTAATAATTGATCCGGTTGAATCTCCGTTCCACATCTGAGGGATGATATTTTCTACATCTCCACGAACTGCAGATACTCCGATGATTGCCAATCCTACTGCAATGATTACTACAGTAAATACCGTCTGTACGTTAGCTGCCGTCTTAACTCCGATGATATTGATGTATGTCATCAGTATTGCTACAACGATGGCAACTGCCAGCCATGAAGCATAGATATCAAATCCTGCCACGGTGTAGAGATAGCCCTTGAGGAATCCCGGGAACAGATATCCTACGATTGTAGGGAAAGCGCAAGCCTCAAAGCATACAACGCCTACATATCCGAAAACGATACCCCATGTACAGATGAATGAGCCCGTAGGTCCCATTGCCTTGTAGCTGAATACGTGCTCGCCTCCGCACTGTGGGAGTGCTGCAGTCAACTCTGCATAAGTCATACCTACGAAGAAAATCATAACGCCGCCGATGGCAAAACCGAGAGCCGCACCTACTGCACCACCTCTACCGATCCAGTCTCCGGTCGAAACTACCCAGCCCCATCCAATCATCGCGCCGAATGCGATAACCAGCATATCCTTGGCGGTTAATACCTTATTAAATTCTGATTGTTTAGTTTGTCCTGACATAATTTACCCCTTTGTTATAAATGAATTAACACGAGTTAATTATAACGGAACGATTGAGTGATATTAAACCTGAACGTTATTCTATACTATTGATTGGAATATTGCAGTTGTTGTATCAATAAACCATTGGAATTTAAACGTTTCTTTTCAGGAATGAAGTCTATACTATCAATCGATATTTTAATAACACAATGTAAAGAATTCGTTACGAATAACATTTTTGCAGGTCATTTCCCTTACTTCGACATAAGAATAAGTGCAAGTTTCCAAGCATCATTAGCAATCCAAATGTCCAGCATAGTGACTCAACCGGTTTGGCGATGAATGTATTAAAGTAGTTCCTTGTATTATATCACCCTTCTAATTGATAGTTTACGTGAACTTTACAGTATACTTTTTTATATAACAAAAAGCGGTTAATATGATATAACCGCTCAAATTCCAACGTTTATCAGTTGTGCTCAAGTATAGACTATTTTGATAGATGCTTGTCAAAAATGCCATGCACCTTGTTGATTTCCTGGACAGCTACGAAGGCTTGCGGATCCAGTTCATAAATTGAACGGATTACATCATCTGATTCCTTCTTAGTCACAATTGTCTTCAGTACATTAGTCTGTGTCTCTGTGAAACCACCCTCTCCATACCAGCTGGTTACTCCTCTGTTAATCTTTACTGACAGTTCATGTGCGAGCACAGGGATCTTAGAGTAAATAGTAATCTCAATATAATGATTCTGAAGGTGGCTCTTATCCATCGCCCACGCCAGTACCGCTGAATAGAAGATAGAATAAGCCGCACCCTCAAGGCCGTAAATGAATGCGCAAATTGTATAAACGCAAACATTAACGATCATATTGATAAGGCCAATGCTGAATCCCGGCTTGGTCTGAGCGAGCACCATTCCGATGCAGTCCGACGCACCTGCTCCGGCACCGGATGAGAAAGTACCATATCCGAGCGCAAAGCCACCTACAACAGCAGCAACAAGGCATCCCATAATCTTGTTCTCGATAATCGGTGTCTCTGCAACAGGAATGATTGACAGGAACAGTGACAGTACTGAAATTGAGAAAACTGTCTTAATCAGGAACTTACCGCCCAGCTTCTTCATTCCATATAGGAAGGAAGGAATACTCATGCCCCAGTATATCAATCCCAGCCATCCTATGCCCGGAATAGCCGGAACATGTAATGTATTCAGCAACAGCTCAATCAGCTGTGCAACACCCATCGCTCCGCTGCAGTAAATATTAAATGGTGTAACGAGATAATTCATTGTAAGTGCGAAGATAAAATTGCCTACAGCGATATATATAAGTTGCTTGGCAAGTCTCGCCTTATCGTCCGCCTCTATTCTATCTGATAATTGTTTGAATCTGTCCAAATCTCTACTTCCCTACTACTTAATATGAATAGTTAATGTGTTTGTTCCTTCGTCATTCTTGCCGATTTCCATTGAATCTGCAACATGTTTGACGATGTTCCATGAAATCTCATCATTCGTGTCATCAGGATTAAATCCGCAATCAGCCGTTGAAATAATGATCGTTGCATCCTTATCTCTTGCGGAATACTCCAGATGGAAATCCACGCAGAAGTTCTTCTTATCAACCTTAGGCAGAACAATCTGATAGCATACTTCCTCAAACAGTGTGATGATGGATTTTCTGACATTAGGTTCAATGTCGTGCTTAAATGTGAACTTGTCAATCATTGTATAGAACTCAAGGAAGTCACTGCCCTTGGAGTCTATGCGACAATCCATTGATCTGAACTGTTTGATGAAATTTCTTGTTCTCTCATCCTGAGGATTATGGAATATTTCTTCAGGAGTGCCTTCCTCACATACTCCGCCTCCATCAAGGTAAAGAACCCTTGTTGATACCTTCTCGGCGAATTTCATATCATGAGTTACGAGCATGATTGTATAACCTCTGGTTGTAAGCCCCTGTATAACTTTCTCAACCTCTCCTACCATCGTAGGATCAAGGGCCGATGTAGGCTCATCGAAGAGGATTACTTCCGGATCAATCGCCAGTGTTCTGGCGATAGCAGCTCGCTGCTTCTGTCCTCCGGACAGTTGATCCGGATACTTCAGCGCGCACTGAGCCATTCCAACCTGTTCGAGGAGTTTCATTCCGTATTCATAGGCCTCTGCAGGCTTCTTGCCGTGCAGTTTGATCGGAGCATAAGTTACGTTCTCAATCACCGTCATATGGTTAAACAGGTTGAAACTCTGGAATACCATAGCTATCTTACCACGAACCTTGTGCAGCGGGTAGTTAGGCGCAGTAATATCCTCACCATCCACGATAATGTGACCGGCAGTTGGGCGCTCCAGCATATTAACAAGTCGCAACACCGTAGATTTACCGGTTCCTGACGGTCCAATCAGCGAAACAACCTCTCCATTCTGAATGGTTGTGCTGAGGTCTGCGATAGGAACGACATTGGGATATTCCTTTCTCAGATTCTTAATTTCAATCACGATTATTAAGCCTCTCTGTATTACTGCACAAGTTTACAAATATATTATATTCCAACGCAATAATAATCGCAATAAAATCGGCCGCCTAGCGGCAGCCGATTTACAACTTAGTCTAGTCGTTCAACAAGTTCAACAATTAGATGGAGAATCCTCTTGTCATCTTGTCGTCTTCATCCATGAACCAAGTAGCCTCACCGCAGAGATATGCAGCGCCTGTTACCTGTGGGATTACAGCGTCGAAGTCGCCAACCTTAGCTGTGTCAGCGATACGTCCAACGAATCTTGTTCCGATGAATGACTCATAAACGAATGCCTCGCCTACGCCGAGCTCACCGTGCTTGTAGAGCCATGACAGCTTAGCTGAAGTACCAGTTCCGCATGGTGATCTGTCGATCTGTGGATTCTCGTGCTCACCGAATACCAGTGTGTTTCTCAGAGCGAACTTAGCATCTGCGCAAGTCTGCTTGTAATCAGCCTCAGCAAGGTCAGATGAGCTGTAGTTCTCGATCAGGTCAACTGAAGTGATGTCGAGTTCTGGGTGCTGAATTTCAAACTTAGCATTGATCTCCTTGAGAGCGAAGCTTGACCACTTAACGAGGAAGTCCTTAGTCTCTGGGCATGACTTCAGTCCGAAGTTCTTCTCTGCGTCTACGAGAGCGAAGAATGATCCACCGAAGCAGATGTCGAATACAACCTTCTTGCCTTCATACTCGAGTTCGCAGTTCTCTTTGTAAACGAATGCTGGAACGTTAGTCAGAGTTACGCCTGTAACCTTGCCGTTCTTTACTGTAGCAACAGTCTTGATGATTCCTGCAGGTGCTTCAAGAACAACTTCGTTCTCGCCTTCATGCATTTCCTTCAGACCAGCTTCCAGGATAACTGTTACAACACCGATAGTGCAGTGACCGCACATATTCAGGTACATACCGCCGTCCATGAAGATTACACCGAAGTCAGCTTCTTTGTTAACCGGCTCAACGATGAATGCTCCGAACATATCGTGATGTCCACGAGGCTCGTGCATAAGTGCTGTTCTCAGATAGTCGAAGTTTGCCTCGAGATATTTCTTTCTCTCGATCATTGTGTTACCAACGAGCTCAGGGCAGTCAAGAGCTACTCTGCAGTACTCACCTTCAGTATGAGCTTCGATAGTTCTGATTGGATTAGTATAAAGTCCATAGTTTACTTTAGGCTCTAATTTAATTGCCATAGGTAATTACCTCCATAATTATGATTGTAATAAGTAGTTCACTGAGAGCCGTCGCTCTCATACATATTTATTGTAACGCTTTAAAATCGTTCCGTCAATTGAATATCAGGGAGTTTTATCACAACATCACGGAGTTTATCGCACATTAAAGAGCGGCAGGGAATCTCCCACCGCTCTAATCTCTATATACCTATTATCAGCATGCCACTATTCCAGAGTTCTTACTGCTCTCTCAGGATGCATGAAGATGCGACCGATAGCCATTACAATGAAGAACATTGTAAGGTAGCCAAGACAAGCTGTTGTGCCCCAGCCCTTCCAGCAGCAGAATACCATGAAGATGCAGCATCCGATTCCGAGAATAGGAATAACGAATCTCTTAACGAAACTGAAGTCCTTATTCTTAATGATAAGAGCAATAAACATTGGGATGTACATTGCATAGAGGTTTACGATGCAAACCTCATCAGGCTCGTAGCCGAAGAACATATTGGAATGCGTTGTGCCCATGAAGTCAGGACCATTCCAGTACATAACAACGCCCCATGCGAACCAGAAACCTGCGAATAACATTCCGAAAATAGCAGACTTAATTGGGAAATCATTCTGCTTATCGATATCAGCAAACCAGTCAGCCATAGGTCCCATTCCACGGGAAGCGATTGCATACTGGCTTCTGCAGTTAGCCATGATAAGTCCATTCATTGTTCCGAGACATGAAATAATAATGAACGCCTCGAAGATCTTGCTGATAAATGTACCGAAGATAGGCACGAATGCGATCTTAGCCAGATCCTGACCAAGAGGCCATGTTCCGAGGATTGTATCAACACTTCCAACAGAGCTCATTGAGAAGATGTAGAGAACGTAAATAACTACAACAAACAATGCGCCGTAGATAAGAGCCTTAGGAAGAGTCTTGTGAGGCTCCTTCATTTCAGAGTTAAGAGTTGTTGCAAGAATCCATCCTTCGAATGAGAATGCGAAAGCAACTACTGCAGAGAAGAAACCGTTCTCAACAGGAACATAATCAGCAGTATTTACGAAGTCCAGAACTGCCTGAGAGTTACCGCTCTTAAGACCTACGATAGTTCCGATAACACCCATAAGAACCAGCGGAATCAGCTTAATAACTGTCATTGATACCTGGAGCTTTCCACCCAGCTTAGGGGAAAGAATATTAATACCAAAACCAAGCATCAGGAAACCGCCGCCGGCACCAATCATTTCAGCAGAGAAGCATCCATTCGCAAGATCAACAGTTCTTATACCGAACAGGTTGCAGAAGAACAGTCCAGAGAAGAATGCAAGTACTGCGCACAGTGATGGTGTGTAGATTGTAGTCTGGAACCATCCTACGTAATACGCATACTTTGTTCCAAGTGCTACCTCAGCGTAGTCTACAAGGCCGTTAACCTTGTTGTACTTGGAGCTTAATTCTGCAAATACTAATGAACAGATAATGCAAATGATTCCGCAGCATGCAATTGCAAGAATACCTGTCTTAAGATCGCCACCGGTCTTAGCAAGAAGCTTTCCGCCCTTGATGAAAACGCCGGAGCCGATTACAGTTCCGATAACCATGGCAAGCGCCGTACCGAGACCGTATCTTTTTTCCATTCCTTGATTTTCCATTGTGATTACCTCAATTAAATATAATTTCGCATAGATAACATTTATTGTGCAACAGGATTAATTATCTGTCAAGAAAAAAGAGCTGCTTTTTATGAAAAAATCCAAATATAAGCCTGCTTTTTATGCTTTTTCACAGCCAATTGAGATGTCAATCCCATCCCGTCAATCCCATCCCGGGCTTAAAGTTGACATTGATGTTGGCATGCCAACTTTAAGCCCGGGATGATGTTGACTTGAATTAAATTGAGTTATTATGTATAACCTCATAACGATTTGGTGTTACAATGATGCTAAACACATCACAGTGTACAGCGTGCTATTACTTCTTCCGTCATAATAACGCATCACCGCAAGAACTGTTTTCGCCACGAAAAACCTCTGCTGAGCAGAGGTTTAGTTGTGCTTCACATATGTAATTGTTTCATCTAAAGAAATACCGATAGCGTCTTGGTTGGTTTTGAATTCTTTCTCCAGGTCTTTATTGTTTGTTCAACAAGAAACTGTTCGAATCCTGAAATATCCTCAGTTTTGTCGTAAACAGTTAGAGACATATAGTACGTTTTCTTGTCTTCTTCATACAGAACAGCAGGCGGATATCCATGCGTCATTAAGTAATAATTCATCAATGTGCGTCCAACTCTTCCATTACCATCTGCGAAAGGATGGATAGATTCGAATTTAAGATGTAGGTATGAAGCAACTGTAAGCACTTTGTTTGCCGGAGCATCATTGATTTCGGAACACAAATTAGCTATATCGTCTTCGACTGTCTCAGGATCTGACCCTACATTATCTCCCGTTATATAGTCATTTAGTTTAAACTGTCCGGGTCTCTCACCCTGTTCCCATCTACTTGCATCATAGCAACCATTCATTAGCATTTGATGAATCTCAAGAATCAGACTAGTGTCTATCGGCTGTTTATTGATAATCTTCTCTCTTAAAAAGTCATAGCACAGCTTCTGATTCTGTATCTCGAAAAGCGTACGGAGTTCTCCTGTATATCCAACAACCTTTCCGTTATCGAATATCTCTCTAGTGTCATGATAACTTGTCTCGGGGTTTTCAATCTTATTTGAATTGTAAGCAAACAGTACTCTGAAATTATCCAGAACAGTGTCAATATCCGAGACCGAATTAATCGGTTTGCTTTGCCATTCATTAACAATCAATTCATATGTTTTATTCTTCATGCGCAAAGTATAACACAGTTTTCATATTCACAGGAAAAATTAAATCAATTCTAATAAAATAGCAGCGACTTCAACGCTATGAAGCCACTGCTAAAGAGTCCACAAGCTCCTGATTTTCCTGCATCTTTCTCGAAATTGTCATGAACGGATGGCACAAGTTTTGCGTTTCTAAGGAGCATGCCCGCTTCGCGGCGCCTTCGGCGTCCTTGACTAGCTCGTGTTATTGGAGGAGCCTGCCGACGGAAATCAATGGTCTCAACATTACGGCAACGCCGTTATAATTGTAGAGACCATTATTCGGGCGTGCGTTCAAGGGCTGCGCCCGCAATCAGCCACACCCCTTCGCGGCCGCTACCCCTCATCATACGCCCGAATGCGAACCCTCGGGTTCTCGTCCCTGCGATTATACGACATAACAAATACCCCGGTATCTTGCGATATCGGGGTATTTGTTATGGTGCGTCCGTAGGGACTCGAACCCTAGACCTTCTGATTCGTAGTCAGACACTCTATCCAACTGAGCTACGGGCGCATATTCAGCGACCTGACTAGTGTACCAAGGCAGGTCGCAAATGTCAACTCATCAAGCTATCTTACTTTGACTTTATCCCAAGATTTGCTCATCTTGTTCATTGTCTTCTGGTCAATGTTCTTGGTATTTCTTCTCATCTGCTTGAAGAATTCCTGCTTAGGAATACCCATTGCCTTGTAGTAACGCATAATTTCCTGTTCTTTCTTTCTCAGGAAGAGAATGAATCCGCCAGTTGCAGCAAGAGCAACTACAAGACCGATGAGGAGTCCCCACCAATGAAGCTTGAGAACGAGCAGTACTGTGATGATTACCCATACTACTGCCGCAACGATAACGCCGATCTTCAGCTTCTTGGAGTCCATTGTCTTAGGAGCTCCCTTAGCATAGCCGGCCTCAGCCATCTTGTTCTTCATCTGGTTCTGCTGCCAAGCCTTGCTCTGTCTATTATACATTACCTGTCTCTGCATTGATTTTCTTGATGACATAGTTTTGTTTCCTATCTAATATTATCTATTTGTGATTATTCACATATTACACGTTATTTTACCACAGATTGCGGTTAAATAACAACTCCCAACTGTTCAGTAACAGCTAAAGCGTGTCCCCAATTAGCTATTTGGCCAAAATGGGTTGACCCCAATTAGCCAAGCTTAGCTGCAGCAGCTTCCCTTTCCTTGCAGATTTCGGCCCAGCTCTTGTTGCTGGAGAGCATATCTGAAAATTCTTTCAAAACTGCAGGAATATCTATCTTCTGTGGGCAGGTTCTTGCACAAGCTCCGCAGGCGATACACTGATCAGGCCATTGTTCTTTAGGTGTTCCATCCATCTGAATGCCTACAGTAACTCCATTCTGATATTTCAGATCATTGTATCCGGCAATCAGTTCAGGTATATTGAGTCCCTTAGGACAGCCCTCTACGCAGTAAGCGCAAGCAGTACAAGGTACTCCAACCTTCAGGTTCTCGGCGATATCCAGCATCATCTTCCACTCTTCCTCGCTGAGAGCTTCTCCGTCAGTAAAGGTTTTAACATTATCCTTCATCTGATCCATATTGGACATTCCGGAGAGGACAGTCCCAACGCCCTCTGTTGCGAGCAGCCATCTGAACGCCCAAGCCGCAATTGAATCATCAGGTCTCAGTTCTTTCAGTTTGGCATTATTCTCATCTCCGAGATCTGCAAGCTTGCCTCCGCGAACCGGCTCCATAACCCAGATAGGAACACCCCTTCTGTTCAGCTCTTCAACCTTGGTCTTGGCTTCCTGAAGAGTCCAGTCAACATAATTGAGCTGTATCTGGCAGAACTCAACATTGTCTCCCATATAGTCGAGAATCGCAGGAACATTCTTGGCACGAGCATGAGTCGAGAGGCCCAGATGCTTGATGCGACCGTTTTTCTTCTGCTCGATGAAATAGTTCAGAATATCCCACTTTGGATCCTGATAAACGTCAAAGCACATCTCATTGATGTTGTGCAGCAGATAGAAGTCAAAGTATTCAACGCCGCACTTCTCGAGCTGCTTCTCGAAGATTGTCGCAGGATCGTAATTGCTCATCACCTGGTGGCCCGGGTATTTGTCAGCCAGGAAAAACGACTCGCGTGGGTACTTGGTGAGTGCCTTTCCAATTGATATCTCAGAGAGTCCATCGTGATAAGGCCACGCTGTATCAAAATAGTTAACACCATTCTCAATTGCATAGTCAGTCATTGCCTGGATCTGTTCCTGATCAAGCTCGCCATCCTTCATCGGCATTCTCATTGTTCCAAATGCCAGCTTGCTGACCTTCTCTCCACATACGTTACTGTATATCATCGAGCCCTCCTCTGCGGTAGAATCCGCCATTTCTATCCTCTCTTGACATGCGATTAACCATTCCGATAACCGTGACAAAGAGGAATACTACAAAAGCGAACAGACACAACTGTGCGAACTGTGTTCTCATCATTGCAAATGTGTCGTATAGTCCGTGAATAATGAATGGTAACAGATATGCCAAAATCATATGTGCCATTCTCGCCGTGATGCGACCGTCGATAGCTGCTTTCTTAGCCTGCGAGAACTGTATGCCCATAACTGCTCCGCAGAAAGCATGCAGCGGAACAGCAGTAAAGGCTCTAACTACAGCGGTTGCAAATCCATACTGAGTGACATACATAATGTTCTCAAGAATTGCAAATCCTACAGCAACAGAAACGCCATATACGATTCCATCAAACCTGTAGTTAAAGTGATTGCTGTTCCATGCGCCTAGCTTGAGTGCCAGCAGCTTGACAGCCTCTTCGCAGAGAGCCGCTACAAGGAATGCATTGGTAAGTGCATATCCGAGCGAACCCGCAGGAAAGCCAGGCAGGAAGAATGAAACAAATCTCTCCGCCGTAGCCGCAACGTAGCAACAACCCATTCCGTATAGAATGAGTTTACCGATTAATCCGAGCGGCTCCTTCTCTACTTTGTCCTTACCATAAATATATGCGATTATCACAAGTCCCGGTATAACCGCAAGACGCGTTAATGTTATTGACATTTCCATCTCCTTGCAACAGAGGGTCAGACCCCTGTGACCAAATTGCAAATCGGGGACAGACCCCATTTCGTTACCTACAAGGCCTACAGGACAGACCCTGTTTCGTTACTTCTTACCTATTTATTATACTCTCAAATAATGTTACAATAAAAGACAGATTTAATATATAAGAGGTATTCAACATGAAGAGAATTGGAGTTCTGACAAGCGGCGGCGATGCGCCCGGAATGAATGCGGCAATCAGAGCCGTTGTTCGTATGGCGCTTAGCAAGAATATGGAAGTGTTCGGTATCGACCGCGGATATGAAGGACTTATCGAGGGAGATATCCACCCGATGAATTGGAATGATGTCGGTGACATCATCTTCAGGGGTGGTACTATTCTCAAGTCAGCAAGATGCATGCGATTCCACAAGGACGAGTGGGTCAAAATCGCTGCCGATAATCTCAACGAAAGAGAAATTGAAGGTCTTATCGTAATTGGCGGTGACGGCACATTCAGAGGCGGTCAGTGCCTGGTGGAGCACGGCATCAAGGTTGTCGGTATTCCTGCTTCCATAGATAACGATCTTGGATATACGGATTACACTATCGGATTCGACACAGCCGTGAATACCATTATCGACCTCATTAACAAGATCAGAGATACGTCCTCTTCCCACGAGAGAGCAACTATCGTTGAAGCCATGGGAAGACATTGCGGTGATATCGCTCTCTATGCCGGTCTTGCAGGTGGAGCAGATTACATTATGCTCCCTGAGAAGGAACTGGATATAGACGATATGATTGACCAGATAAGAGCAGACAAGCACAACGGCAAGCTGCACACAATCATTGTAAAAGCCGAAGGAGTGGATATTCCGCTTGATGAGCTCGAGGAAGTGGTCGAAGAGCGCACCGGTCGTGAAACAAGAAGCGTCGCTCCGGGCTACATTCAGAGAGGCGGTTCTCCAAGCGCTCAGGACAGAATCTTCGCAAGCCTTTCCTCTGCTATGGCAGTAGAGCTCCTTGCAGCAGATAAAGTTTCCGACGGTGCAGCCATCGGAATCCACGACAACAAAATCATATCTGTCTCACTTAAGGATGCCGTTCAGTCCAGACCTGACTTCAGACAGGACATGTACGACATCGCTAACATAATCGGTTAATTTGATTAAAAAGCCGAATCCGCAACCATAAAAATGGTGCGAAATTTTCACTTTATCTCGTATAGGGTAAATTTCAGCTCAAAAATGGTTGCCATATGACAAAAAACAGAATACTGCACCATTTTAATGGTGCAGTATTTTTCATTTCTGGGCACTAGGCCCATATTTGCTTATCACCCTGTCTGGGTCATCGTAAGTCTGTCCCCTTTTTGCAATTTGGTCACAGGGGTCTGACCCTCTGTTGCATTATTTGCTCCATTCAGTAACGTATGCCGGTTTGAGCAGTTTAGGAAGTCCGTTCTCGTATACGATTTCGTTCTCGCCCTGAATCAGCGGCGTTACGTAGTCGAGGAATTCGTCGGAGATATCCTTGCCGTTGATGATCCACTCCATTGGGAATGGCTTTTCCTTGTTGCATACATCGCCAACAGGGATCAGCTTGTACTCAATTCCGTAGTCCTTGCCACCTGCTCTAATGAAGGCAACCATCACACCGGTTCTACCCTTTAATGCAGCATTTACAGCTGTTCTTCCGGCAGTCTCTGCCTCCTTTACGTCTGTAGCTGATCCTACCCAAGGTGTACATCTCTGTGGGAGTGAGAGTTCGATTGATCTTACCTTAGCTCCAGGGATCTCTTCTCTGACACAAGTCTCGAGGAATGTTGCACAACCGGACAGCTGTTTGTGTCCGAACTGGTCAACTTCGCTCTGTGCACCGTATTCACAGATCAGTGTGCCGTTAGTGTCGTGAATTCCCTCGGATACGCATACAACCAGCGCATTATCTCTGTTAAGAGCATCCTTAACATCGGCGATGAAGTTGTTCATGTCGAAATCTACCTCAGGCAGATAGATGAGTTCAGGTCCTCTCTGGAACTCAGTTCTTGCGAGTACCGCAGAAGCAGTCAGCCAGCCTGCATGTCTACCCATGATCTCAACAATCATAACTGTTGGACGTGGATATACGCTGCCGTCCCATACGATGGAACGAACTGTTGAAGCGATATACTTGGCTGCTGAGCCAAAACCAGGTGTGTGGTCTGTTACATCGAGGTCGTTATCTACAGTCTTAGGTACTCCGATGAATCTGATTGGTGACCCAATCTGCTCAGCATATCTGCTCAGCTTGTCAACTGTATCCATTGAATCGTTGCCGCCGATATACATCATAGCATCGATTTCCATCTCGTTCAGCTTGGCGAATATTGCCGGATACAGTTCATCCTCCAGGCTCTCAGGCAGTTTGAATCTGCAGCTGCCGAGGAATGACGCCGGAGTTATTCTTAAGAGATCAAAATCCTCTTTGTCAGTATAATCTGCAAAGTTGATATACTTACCTGCCAGGAATCCCTGAATACCGTTTATCATTCCGTAAACGTTGATTCCGTTCTCCTGTGCCTCCTTAACAACGCCGTACAACGAAGCATTGATTACGGCGGTTGGTCCGCCTGACTGTCCAACAATAATATTTCTCATTACTATATCCCCTTACACTTTATATTTTAATAATTATTTATCTTGTCTATTCGCCTTCGATCTTCATGATATCAGCGCCAAGAGCCTTGAACTTATTTACGAAGTCCTCATATCCTCTTTCGATGTGATAGATCTCGCTTATCTCCGTCATACCTGTCGCAGCCAGTCCCGCAAGAACCATAGCAGCTCCGGCACGCAGATCTGTAGCACGGACTTTGGCACCATGAAGAGTCTTGCCTCCCGGAATAACAGCCTCTCTGCTATTCTCTGTCGTAATGTCTGCTCCCATTCTATTGAGCTCAACTACATGCATGAACCTGTTCTCGAATACCGTCTCTCTGACAGTACTCTTACCCTGAACTGTTGTCAGGAAGGCCATAAACGGTGACTGAATATCTGTTGGGAATCCCGGGTATGGCAAAGTCTTGATATCTGTTGCAACAAGATTGCCTGCTGTCGCGTCAACGAGGATTCCTTGATCTGTAATCTCTATTGATACTCCGCACTCTTTTAACTTGGCAATGATAGGTCTGACATGACCCGGCAGAGCATTCTTGACGAGAACCTTTCCTCTTGTAATAGCCGCAGCCAGCATGAAAGTTCCTGTCTCAATACGATCCGGTATTACTTCATGAATACAACCTGACAGCTTCTCAACGCCTTCGATTCTAACCAGGTCGGTTCCGGCATATTTAATCTTAGCGCCCATCTTGTTCAGCAGATTGGCAAGGTCAATTATCTCCGGTTCCTTGGCAGCGTTCTCAATGATAGTTGTACCCTTGGCAAGTGTCGCTGCCATCAGAATATTCTCTGTTGCGCCAACACTAGGGAAGTCAAGGTATATAACATCGCCCTTGAGTCCATCAGGACCTGCTGTGATCTCTACCCTGTCCTCGAACTCTTCGGCCTTGGCGCCGAGAGCTTTAAATCCCTTGAGGTGAAGGTCGATAGGTCTCTTGCCTATAGTACATCCGCCGGGCATAGGCATGATAACCTTGCCACTACGTGCCAGCATAGGTCCCATAGTGAAGATTGATGCTCTCATTTCCTGAACCATTGCAGGATCACCCTCAACTGATTCAATGGTCTTGGTTGTAACCCTTAGTGTTCCCGGAACAGAATCATCAACGCTGGCTCCGTAATTAGTCAACATATTCTTCATTACTGTTACGTCTGCCAGATCAGGAACGCCTTCAATAACACAGACATCGTCCGTCATCAGCGTTGCTGCCATCAGCGGCAGAACCGCATTCTTGGCTCCGCTGATCTCAACCTCTCCGTGTAGCGGTCCGCTGTTGTTTACTAGAATCTTAGCCATTAATTAGTTCTCCAAATTTTTATTATTTCTCAGTTCTCTAGCTAATGCTGTAGCTTTTCTGCTTTCTTTAGCTTCTTTTCTTGCAGCCTTTCTGAGTTTGGCTACTTCCTTCTTAGTTCTGCGATACTCCTTCTGAGCTTTCTTTCTATCGCGCTTATCGAAATAAGCACCGATAGCACCGCTGCCCAGGAAAGTATGCTTGCGAATAATATCCTTGAAATTAGCAAGCGCAAGAACAGCAGCAACAATAACGACTGCCTTGTCGGCAACTGTCGCATTGTCAATCAGCTTGTTTGCAGCTTCAGTAGCTTTGGTCTTGCACTCATCAGCAAGAACTGCGCCCTTATCCATAGCAACCTTGGCACTGTCTGTAAGACCTTTGACGTTCTTAAGCAGGCCCAGCGCACTTACAGCCATACGACCAAGTACAACAAGGAAAACTATCAGTTCCGCAATCAGGCAAAATACTAGTATCTGATTTACTGTGAATGTCATAATTGCACCTCTCTATTTACTGAGTTTCTTAACAACAAAATTCTTGGCAATTCCCGCTCCGTCGGAAACATATCCCTTAACCTTGTCCTTGGTTGCCTTAACGCTGTTAGTTGCATTATCAATCTTGCCCTTAGCACTCTCAACAGCATTAGCACCACCCTCGAGCATTGTGTTAGCCATCTTGAGTGTCTCATTAAGACGAGCAAGCAAAACGATCAGAAATACAACCAGTACAATCAGTGCAACAAGCAGAATTGCAATCAGTATACTCTTCAGATCTAATCCCAGTGTCAGCATATTGTTCTCCCTTTCTCCTCCAGTAATAACTTATATATTGCGCTCATAAATTCTCTCTATGAGCTCCGTATAGCCGCCATCTGCAGTGTGTACTGCAATTTCAGGCAGTAACTTGAGTTCCCTTCCGGCACCCTTAATTGCATGAATCAGAACTATATTTGCAGCCTCGCCGGCTCTTGGAACGACCATCTGCAGCTCCTTGGGTTCAATACCATTGCACCTGAGAGCCTCGAAGATATCGACCAATCTGTCAGGCCTGTGAACTATATAGCAGTCTCCGCCCTTATCCAGCATGCCCGCCATCACACGGCCAAAATCATAAATAGTAGCGGTCGTTTCGTGTCTGGCTACGTACTTATCTGCCTCATCATTCGGAATAGCCGCATCCTGTCTGAAATAAGGCGGATTGCTGACAACAGCATCGAACTTTATGTTGCTGTCATAATCCTTGACATCCGCTTCAATGAAGGATATTCGCTCCGTCATTCCGTTGAGTTCAGCAGCAGATCTTGCCCTCTCAACAGCAGACGGTCTCTTCTCAATTCCTATCACCTGAGTGCCATCAACCTTGTGGCAGATAACGAATCCTACAATTCCGCTACCACTCCCCAGATCTGCAACTTTGGAATTCTTAGCTATAGGCTTAGCTCCTGTCTCTCCTGCCGCAAAAGCCGCCAGAAGAATTGAATCCACGCCGTAGCCCAAACCTTCATTCTGTATTACACGGATATTTCCAAATCCAGTATCATCTACTCTCATTAAAACTCTCTCATGAGTTCCTCGAGCTGACGGATTTCCTCTGCATCGAGTTCTTCATTCTTTTCAGCCTCAGGCTTGCCCTTCTTGCCCTTGCGCCTGATCTCATCCTTAGTATAGGACTTAATCTCCTGCGAGAAAACTTCTTCACCTGTATCAGTATCGATATCGATACCACGGCAATTGATCAGGCCGTTGAAGTAGTCTACGTTGACTACCTTGGCAAGTCCGTCAGGTGTCTCAACTCTCTCATTATCATTAGGCATGCCCTTGCGCAGCTCTTTGTATGTCTCATCTTCATAATTCAGGCAGCACATGAGTCTTCCGCAGGTACCCGAGATTTTGGTAGGATTGAGCGAGAGATTCTGCTGCTTGGCCATCTTGATAGAAACAGGCTGGAAATCATGCAGCCATTTGCTGCAACACAGCGGTCTACCGCAGATACCGATGCCTCCGAGCATCTTAGCTTCATCTCTAACACCAATCTGGCGCAGCTCAATTCTATTCTTAAAGTGTCCTGCCAGATCCTTGGCAAGTTCTCTGAAATCAACTCTTCCGTCTGCTGAGAAGTAGAATACAATCTTAGTTCCGTCAATCATAAATTCTACATCGATCAGCTTCATATCAAGCTCATGCTTGGCAATCTTCTCTGCGCATACCTTGAGAGCATCATCACGCTTGGCGAGGTTCTCCTCATAAGTCTTGAGATCCTCGTCGGTTGCTTTTCTCTCAACAGGCTTGAGCGCAGCTACCAGCTTGCTCTCATCAACCATGGAATTGGCAATCAGAACATGACCCAGCTCAAGACCTCTTGCTGTTTCAACTATTACCCTGTCACCCTTCTCGAAAGTCTTGCCTACAGGATCGAAGTAGTATGTCTTGCCTGACTTCTGAAAACCAACGCCAACAATTTCAACCATATATTATTCCTCCTACAAAAGCTCCAAAAACAGTCTCTTGAGAGCTTTACCATATTGCATTCCTCTGTATATATCCATTCTCGCCGTCTCGATGAGCTCAACCTTGCCCGCCCAAGACGACCCATTGTTAACCATCTTGTCCCTGCACGCATCCTCCATGATGCCGAGCAGTGTAATCGCATCCTCCTGCGACTTAATCTTCTTATCTATTGCAGCTCTTGCTGTGAAGAACTGCTCCTTACCAATCAGCTTGTCAGCCAGATCTCTGATCTCTTCATCAGAGTCAATTGCATCGTTAGTCTCCGAATAACCATCATAATCTGCGATGCGAACAACATTGCATCTGGACCTAACCGTTCTGAGCAGATTATCTCTGTTGGTGGTTGCCAACACAATGACAGCTCCCTCTTCCGGTTCCTCTAATGTCTTGAGCAGCTTGTTCTGAATTGATTCACTGAGAAGATCCGCTTCATCAATAACGCCGATGATATGTCTGCCGTATGAGCCCATTCCGAGGCGTTCCATCATGGCAGCCGCATCCTCAACCTTGTATGCGGTTTTGCCGCTCTTGTCCATATGGATAATGTCCATGTTGGTTCCGGCATCTATCTGCCTGCATGAGGCGCAGGAGTTGCACGGTCTTGCCTCTACCTCCGCACACTCGCAGTTGAGTCCTTTAACGAAGTCCCTGATAAAACGGTCTCTGGTCTCACCTGTTCTTCCTTCAACGATGAATGCGTGTGCAGAGCTCGTCAAGATATCCGTAAATCTCATCCCTCATCTCCTCAATAGAACGTGTTGCATCTATCCTCTTGAATCTCTCAGGGTAACGCTGGCACAGTTGCTGATAGCCGTCATATACCCTGTAGTGGAAATCCATCTTCTCTCTCTCGAGTCTGTCCAGACTTGAGTCTTCCCTCTGACCGATTCTCTCTCTTCCGGCCTCCGGATTAATATCCATCCAGAAAGTAATGTCAGGCATCAGGCCATCAATGGCATATCCGTTGACAATCTCAACCATCTCGCCCAGCTCTCTGCCATCTCTCTGGTACGCATAACTCGAATCAACGAACCTGTCACAGATGACGATTTTGCCTTCGTTAACAGCAGGTCTGATCAGCTCTCTAACATGCTGCGCCCTGGCTGCAGCATATATCATCATCTCAGCAACATCTGTCATCTCGGGATTGGCAGCGTCGAGAACAATCTCCCTCAGCTTCTCTCCGATTGAAGTACCGCCCGGCTCACGTGTACGAATACACGAAAATCCACGCTCGTTAAAGTACTTCTCAATATTATTCATCTGTGTCGACTTGCCGGCGCCATCTCCGCCTTCAAGTGATATAAACAAACCTCGTGCCATTTTCTATCTGAATCTATCCTGCCCTCTATTTGCAAACATGTCGGAATACTTTTCCTGACGGTTCTGACTGACACTGTAATTTCTTGCTTTGATGAACAGGAAAACAGCCAGTGCAATAACCGGTGCCGCAAGCAGTATTACCAACAGTATCTTAAACATTATCATAAATACTATATTCCACCGAAGGAGCGTATCCGACGAATGTCAATGTTCTCTTCCTCACGGCAACGCCGCATCTAATCATACAGAACGCTACATCTAATCGTACAGAACATTATAACATATCGTTGCTATTTTATGATACAATATAGGCATCAATAAATACGAAAAAACAAGATATTTAGACGTTTTCAGATCACATTCAGTTTAGATATGAAACGATGGAGAGGAGAATTATGGAACCTATTCTGGTAATAATGGCAGCAGGTATGGGCAGCCGATATGGTGGCAATAAGCAACTCGATGAGATAACAGCTCAGGGCGACATCATCATGGACTTCAGCCTGTTTGATGCCTACGAGGCGGGCTTTAGAAGAGTGTGCTTTATTATCAAGCATGATTTTGAAGAAGTATTCAAGGACCACATCGAGCATGGTGCCGGCAAGAAGTTCAAGACTTACTACGCATTCCAGGAGCTTGATGATCTTCCGGAGGGTTTTTCAGTTCCTGAAGGAAGAACCAAACCATACGGAACCGGTCAGGCCGTTCTTGCCGCAAGAGACATCATCGACGCTCCTTTCGCGGTAATTAACGCTGATGACTACTATGGCAAGGAAGGATTCAAGAAGATATTCGATTTCCTTGTGAACAAGGCTGATGCAAGCCACAACTGCATGGTAGGATTTGAAATTGCTAACACGCTCTCTGAGAACGGCACCGTTTCACGCGGTATTTGCCAGGCAGAGAATGGCAAGATGATTGGTATTGTTGAGCATCTTAAGGTTGGTAGAGAGCCGGACGGAACTGTTACAGATACTTTGCCTGACGGAACCAAGGAAATCATTCCTTTCGATGCGCCGGTATCAATGAACCTCTGGGGTTTTTCAGCAGAATACATGTCGATTCTCGCTGATGGATTCGCTGCAGCTCTTCCGGGCATTAAGGAGAACAACCCGCTAAAAGGTGAATACTATATTCAGAGCCCTATCAACGGACAGATTGCCGAGGGTAGCTGCTCATACGAAATTCTGACCTCATCCGACAAGTGGTTCGGCGTAACCTACAAGGAAGACAAACCGGATGTTGTCGCCAAGTTCGCCGAACTGAAAGAAACAGGCGTATATCCGCTCAATCTCTGGGATTAACGACAAGCAAAAAGGAAGCTTAACCGCTTCCTTTTATTGTGCCTTATTATTACAGCTGGGCGCTGATTCTAGCTCTTACCTTATCTTCGCCCATGATCTGCTGGATTGTCCATACGTCCGGTGACTGTGCACGACCCATCAGAGCGATTCTGATAACAGTTGAAACGTGGCCAACGTGACCCTTGTAGTCATCCGGGTTCTTCTTGTAATCCTTTGGCTTGGCTGCATAACTAAGTTCAACGGCCATATCTCTTATCTTGCCAAACCATACTTCATTATCATCGGAATGGTCGTAGCTCGCGAGGTATTTCTCAAGAATAATCTTGGCATCAGCGGCAGCCTCTTCAGGATACTCGTCCTCGATCTTAAATGCTTCATCGAAGAAGTAGCTGATGAAGTCCATAATCTGTCTTGCGTAAACGAGGTCAGCTCTAGGTCTTGCATCGTGTCTTCCGAGGTCGAGAATCTGCTCGAGGAGATCCATATCCTTGAATACATATCCGAATTCAGGTGCAAATTCATCTGACCATTTCTTCAGCCACTCAGCAATATCCTTAGACGGAATCTTCAGCATTACGTTCTTGCTGACATCGTTGAGTTTATCCAGATCGAAGAGGGCTCCGGATGAGCTCATCTTCTCTGTTGTGAATTCAAAATCCTCTGCAGGAGCATCAGGATTCTCGATTCTCCATTCCTCATAATTGGAGTTCAGAATTGTGAGCAGATACTCTCTTACTGCCATTGGGTGATAACCCTGACTGCGATAGTAATCGAGTGAGAGTTCCGGATCCTTTCTCTTGGAAAGCTTTCTCTTGTTGCCGTCTTCGCCGATCTTCATCAGCTGTGCTGTATGGCAGAACACAGGCATGTCCCATCCGAGGAAGCCGAACAGTTCAACATGGATAGGCAGTGAAGGCAACCACTCCTCACCTCTTACAACGTGAGTTGTACGCATCAGATGATCGTCAACAACATGTGCAAAATGATATGTAGGAATGCCTGTCTGCTTGATGATTACAACATCGAGGAAATTGTCAGGAACCTGCAGTTCACCTCTGACAGCATCCACAACTGTATGTCTACCGGTCTCCTCAGCGCTCGCATTAGGAACTCCGCAGCTCTTCATACGAATAACGTAAGGCTCGCCGGATTTGATTCTCTCTACTACATCTGCCTCAATTGCAGGGTCCTTATCCCAATCTCTGTACTTGGACCAACCTGCATAGATACCGGGAGCAATCTTCTTAGCTTCCTGCTCTTCACGAGTCTTGGCAATCTCTTCCTCTGACAGGAAGCACGGATACGCTTTGCCCTCTTCGAGAAGCTTCTTGGCAAAAGTTCTATAAATCTCGCCTCTGTGACTCTGTGTATAGTCACCATAGCTGCCGATATCGCCATTCTCAGTTACACCCTCATCGAACTGAATTCCGAAGAAAGCAAGAGAAGTGATAATAGTCTCAACAGCATTCTCTACGAATCTCTTGTCATCGGTATCCTCTATACGCAGGAAGAATGTACCGCCACTCTGGTGTGCAAGACGTTCATCAACGAAGGCACCGTAGAGATTGCCCAGATGAATGAATCCTGTTGGCGAAGGTCCAAGACGTGTTACCTTAGCGCCTGCCGGAAGATTTCTTGGTGGAAACATCTTCTCATAATCTTCAGGCGTATGCTCGAAAGATGGGTATATGATATTGGCGAGCTCACTATAATTCATAAAATCTCCTTTATCTAAAGAGTCACTACAAATAACTCTAAGTGGTGGGTTTGCGGTGACTCTCTTGTTAACAAATTGAATTTTTTATATTTTCTTTATTACAACTTCATCCCGGCTCTTATAGATGCAGTTTGCAGGAATAACTCCGCGAACGCTGGACAGCGGATATACATTAGTGTTGCGTCCGATTACAGTTCCAGGGTTGAGAACGCTGTTGCAACCAACCTCAACGTTGTCTCCGAGCATTGCGCCGACCTTCTTGCGTCCTGTCTCGACCTGCTCAACTCCGCGCTTAATAACAACTGGAGTCTTATCGCTCTTAACATTGGAAGTGATTGATCCTGCGCCCATATGTGCTTTGTAACCAAGTACGGAATCTCCAACGTAGTTGTAGTGTGGTACCTGAACATTGTCGAAGAGAACTACATTCTTCAGCTCCGTCGAGTTACCAACGACTGCATTCTTACCAACGATTGCGCTGCCTCTTATGAAAGCGCACTGTCTGATCTCAGCCTCGTGATCAATGATGCATGGTGAACCGATATACGCACTTGCGAACACCTTAGCATCCTTGGCAATCCATACGCCCTCAGAAGGGTTGTCATATTCATCCGCAGGGAGAGTTGGTCCCAGCTCCAGAATGAAATCCTTAATGCCCTCGAGCACCTCCCATGGATACTGCTTGCCGACAAATAACGGCTTGGCAATTGTTTTGCTTAAATCATATAAATCAGTAATTCCTAACATTTTTCTTATCTCTTTTCTTGAGGCCTGTCCCCAATTAGCCATTTGGCTAAAATGGGTTGACCCCAATTAGCCTTTATTTAATCTTAACCAGTTGTCCTGCAGCATCGATAGCTGCAATGATTGCATCAACCTTCTCTTCGCAGAGCTCATTGGTTGTAGCTTCAACCATAACTCTAACCAGCGGTTCAGTACCGCTCTTACGAATAAGGACGCGTCCATCATCTCCCAGCTCTTCCTCTGCCTTCTTAACTGCCTCCTTAACGCTTGGAATAGCCATTACAGCATCCTTGTCCACTGCTACAATATTTTTCAGCACCTGCGGATACATCCTCATAGGCTCAGCCAGCTTGGAGAGCGGCAGCTTGGTCTCAGTAATAACTTCCATTACCTTGATAGCTGTCATAATGCCATCGCCGGTATTAGCGTAGCGACCGAAAATAATATGTCCGGACTGCTCACCGCCAATGATGTGATCATTAGCACGCATATTCTCAGCAACGTATTTATCGCCAACTGCAGTCCTCTCATAACCGATGCCCAGTTCATCGAGAGCCTTGTACAGACCCATATTGGACATCACCGTTGTAACAACCTTGGAGTCGCCAAGTGTTCCCTTGGACTTCATATATGCTGCACAGAGATACAGGATGTGATCTCCGTTAACGATATTACCCTGCTCATCAACCGCAATACATCTGTCAGCATCACCATCGAAGGCAAAACCAACGTCCAGGTGGTTCTCCTTAACGTGCTTGATGAGCTTGTCGATATGTGTTGAACCACAGTCGACATTTACATTAAGGCCGTCAGGCGTATTGCCGATAACATAGGTGTCTGCTCCTAGCGCATCAAAAACGCTCTTAGCCATCTGCCATGAACTGCCATTAGCACAGTCAAGGCCGATTCTGTACTTCTTGTATGAACGAGTTGCAAGAGAAATCAGATAACCGATATATCTGTTACGTCCTGCAGCGTAGTCTTCCGTATAACCGATGTCCGCACCATACGCATATGGCAGAGCTTCCTTGCTGTCAAGATAAGTCTCCAGCTCATCAAGCATGGACTCTTCCATCTTCTCACCATCAGAATTAATCAGCTTGATGCCGTTGTCCTGGAAGGCATTGTGGCTGGCAGTAATCATAATTCCGCAGTCAAAGTCATCAGCCTTGGTGATGTATGAAACGCTCGGTGTGGTAGTTACATGCATGATATGAGCATCAGCACCGCTGGCAGTCAGTCCTGCACAGAGCGCAGCCTCAAACATATAGCTTGAACGGCGTGTATCTTTACCGATAACAACCTTAGGTCTATGCCCATCTTTTTTGAAATAGTATCCGACAAAGCGACCAATCTTAAATGCATGGTCTACAGTCAGATCGCAGTTAGCCTCACCTCTGAAGCCGTCTGTACCAAAATATTTGCCCATAATCTATGCCTCTATTTAATGATTTCCTTAGCATACACGTCCTTGAAGAACTTGTATGTATCTACCTTGAGCTCTCCGCATGCAGCCTCATCGCAAGCGATCACTGCATTGTTGTGCATCTGAAGAGCAGAAATTGTCCACTTGGAGCTAACTCCACCTTCAACGCAGTGAGCCAGAGCTCTGGCTTTGTTGTGTCCGCTGATAAGAATCAGTACTTCCTTGGCATCTGTAACTGTACCAACGCCTACCGAAAGCGCCTGAGTAGGAACCTTATCAGGGTCATTGTCGAAGAATCTCGAGTTGACGATTCTTGTATCTTCAGTCAGGTCTCTAACTCCTGTTCTTGAATTCAGTGAAGTATATGGCTCGTTGAATGCGATGTGTCCATCAACACCTGCACCTCCAAGGAAGAGGTCAATACCACCATAGCCGGCAATCTTCTCTTCATATCTCTTACACTCACCCTCAGGATCATCTGTCATTCCATTAAGAATATTGATATTCTCTGTAGGAATCTCAATATGATCGAAGAAATTATCATGCATGAAGTACCAGTAACTCTGGTCGTGCTCATGTGGGAGTCCAAGATACTCATCCATATTGAATGTAACAACATTCTTAAAGCTTACCTTGCCGGCTTTGTTAGCCTCAATCAGTCTCTTATAAACGCCAATAGGTGAAGATCCTGTAGGAAGTCCTAATACAAAAGGTCTATCCTCTTTGTGATTATTGATAGCCTCAACAATGTGATTGGCTGACCATTCACACATTCTGTCATAGTCATTCTGAATAATAACTTTCATTATTTCTCCTTTTTTATTTAACAACTACCTCGACGAGCAAACCAAGTGACTTCTGTGCCACATGCACTCCCTTAGGTAGATTAAGTACAATTGGAATAGTCGTGTTCTCTGTAATTCCCGTAACATCGATGCTCTCAGCGTCAATTGAATCAATCTCGCTGATAACAGCTGCATCGCCCTTTATTGTAACCTTCTCAGGATAGTCAACTGTCTTTCCGCTGTTATGCTCTCCATCTTTAACGCTTAGATTGAGCCTTACAGTCTTAACAATGCCTTCTGTTGCATCAAATGAAACCTCACTTGGCAGAACAACAATGTGATTAACTCGCTTGCCGTTCTTATCCACCGCGATTGGATTGGCAACAAAGGACTTGGTTCCATCAGCAAGTTCTTCCTGGTGAATCTTAATCACAGCGGACCTAACCTTAGCCACATGGTCCTTCGCACCGAGAATGCTGACTCTGTAGTAACTCATGTTGGTCGGATAAGGCTCAATCGAACTGTCACTATTGTCATCATATATGGTTGTTACATCCACATCCTTGTTCGCTCCCGGAACAACCTCTACCGAAACAGTTCTGGTTGATATTCTCTCGAACACACAATCATCCGGAGGTGTTACCACAAGGCTGACTCCATTGGTGCCTTCAATGGCGTTGGTCACATCAGCTTCAACCACAATGTCCTCTGCAGATATGCTGTTGAAATGAAGTCTGTTTACATTCAGTGTTACATCAACAGTATCTGATGTGGAATGTTCAATTCCCAATCCCTTCTGAGCAAGCTCAATCTCACCCACGTAAGTGATAGGAACATTTCTATATGTAACGCTCTTCATCGGGCTGTAATTGTAAACTACAAACAACCATGCAACGAATGCGATTACAATTGATATTACGATATTGAATTTAATAATCGGTTTCTTCTGGTTAGTGCGCATTCTTCTTACCTCCCAGAATTTCCGAGAGAAAGTCTCTCTTCTCATCGGATGGCATGTAGATCTCAAGGAGCTTTTTCTCCAGAGCCTTACCATCCAGGAATCTGTACAGCTGACCGTTTTCAGCAACAGAAATTGCACCCGACTCCTCGGATACGATGATTACAAATGCATCGCTGACTTCGCTGACACCAACGCCCGCTCTATGTCTTGTTCCGAGATTACCACCCATATTGGTTCTTCTTGTCAGAGGCAAAACGCAGCTTGCTGCATAAGCCTTGGTACCTCTGATGATTACGGCTCCGTCGTGCAGAGGTGACCCTTCGTAGAAGAGATTGCCCAGCAATCTTGTTGAGATATCTGCATTAATAACAACGCCGGTCTCGATAATATCGTTGAGCATTGTCTGTCTCTCAACAACCATGAGCGCACCGGTTCTTGATGCTGAGAAATCTTCGCAAGCATATACTATGTTGTGGATAGTTTCAAACGCTTCATCCTTACTGACATTTCGGAACTGGCTGGTAAGCATGCCTCTTCTTCCGATCTGCTCAAGACCCCTTCTCAGTTCAGGCTGGAAGAGCACGACTATTGCTATCAAGCCGACAGTAATGAGACTCTTAAGCAACCAATTGAGCAGACTGAGGTTCAGTAATTCAGAAACGAGGAAGACAATGATAACCAAAACAATGCCCCGCACCAGTTGCTGAGCTCTTGTTTCCCTGATGAATCCCAATACCTTGTAAACAAGATATGCGACTATTGCTATGTCGAGCAGGTCAGTAATTCCTATGCTCGCGAGCAGTCCTCCGATCTGGTCAAACATTGTCTTTCCTTTCTGTTGTTATTATTGTTCTGTTGTCTCCTCTGTGGTTTCAGATTCAACAACGAATACATTATCTTCTTCGTCCTTATCAAGCTTCTTGCCATCGAGAACTGCCTGTATCAAGGTCTGTGCGTTGGCAATACTTGTAGGATCCTGGGTCATTACATATACCTCTGTTGAGCCAGTAGAATAAGTCCCCATATGCCCATCACCGCCGGTAACCGAGTTCTTGTACATCTTCCATTTAATATTCTTCGCAAGCTGCATCTTAACCAGTGATCTGATTTCTCGGGATGAAAAGCTCATCTCAAAGTAATCTCTCAGATCCGTCAGCACCTTGTTGTAGCTTAACAGCATCGTTCTGCTCGATGTAGCCTTCTTAAGCATCTCAGAGAAAATAATCTGCTGATTCTTAACACGCTGGCGGTCACCATCGAGGAAGGCCTTTCTCTCTCTTGCGTAGTAAAGAGCACCTCTTCCCTGAACATGAATGAAGCCCTTTTCGTACAGGTGATGCGTAATAGCTGATTCAAACTCTATATCGTTCTGAAAATCTAGACCGCCAACGGCATCAATAAATCTTACGATGGTATCGAAATTGACTTTAACGTAATAATTGGCCTTGGTATTATACAGAGTCTCAATCGCGCCTATAGAATTCTCAACACCATAGAATCCTGTGTGTGTAAGCTTGTCCGTTGCATAACCAAGATCCGGCATCTGAACCTGATAATCTCTAGGTGTAGATGTCATCAGGATGGTCTCCGTCTCAGGGTTAACTGTGACAAGCATGTTAACATCTGATCTTCCCGGCTCGTCTATCGCACCCCACACATCCATTCCGGTAATCAGAGCATTGAACGGCTCCTTGGTAATATGTGCAACCCTGTCTTCATTCTTAACGGTTGAGGTGTCGCTTAGGAACGAAAGTGTTCCGAGAGCGTATACCGAGCCCACGCCAAACATAACCATTAACAATACAGCAGTAATTGTCGACAGCACCTTGGCCCATTTCTTGATATTGAACTTCCTTAGCTGAGCAACGATGATAATCGACAGCAAGCCAAGTACGACAACAAGAGCTATCCACCAAGCAATCGGCAGAACATCCATTATCGTCATTATTACAAGAAAGGCTACCAATCCAAGTATGTATGGAATGCTGAGGAATCTTGTGAATTTGTAGAATCCGCTTACAGTCCTTCCTGCTTTGGCGGCCTTCTTGCCGGCCTTAGCAACCGCTGCACCGCTTGCAGCCTTAGCAGATCTACTGGCGTTAGCTTTGCTGAAAGGAGTCTGATCCTTGTATTCCTCACGGAACTGCCTGTACATCTCCTGCTGCCTGTCAACACTCATCTCAGGTGCTTCAGCCCTGACCTCCTGATGATTGGCTTCTCTGCTAGCCTGGCGAATTCTCTCATATTCCTCGCGTAGCTCTTTTTCTTTTGTTTCTTGGGGTGTTGGACTGCTGTAATCAAAATTCAGCAAATCGTCTTCCCAATTCTTTATATTCATTAGGTTATCTCCTAACTAATTGTATGTGGGCTTATCTGTCTGTAGTAAGAAGTCCGTATGCGTTTCCTTTTCTCTTGTAAACAACGCTAACTGCGTCTGTATCCATATCCAGGAATACGAAGAAATCATGTCCGAGCATCTCCATCTGAAGGATTGCTTCTTCAGCTACCATTGGCTCGAGCTCGAGTGACTTTCTTCTTGCGATTACGAGTTCTTCATCCTCTAAATCCTCTTCGATTGCAGGAATAAATTCAAACTTAAGAGCCTTGTTCTCTTTATATCTTGTTTCCAGCTTGCCCTTGAGTTTGCTCATCTGAGTCTGAAGTCTGTCAGTAGCAATGTCTACTGCATCGTAAATGCTATCATTAGCAACCTCAGCTCTGAATACAGCATCCTTAGCTTTGATTGTTGTCTCGAATTTAGGAACTTCCTTAATCTTGGATACAACTACGTTAGCAGTAACATCTTCATTGAAAAACTTCTCAAGTTTAGCCAACTTAGTCTCAATATAGTTGTGGAGCTTATCTCCCATATCATAATTCTTAGCAGTAATCTGAACTTTCATGTCCGATACCTCCTTTTTCTACCTAATCTAGCAACATAAGTATATCACATATCATCTGCAATCTGTGTAGTTACTGTGTAAAAAACGGGGTAAAAATAACAAAAAAAGACATCCCTATAGGATGTCTTCGTTGCGACGAGCTACTCGACCTGGTCTTTGACCCCACACTTGCCTTTACCCGATTTTCGGAGGACTTACTTCTAAGATACGCCATGATCACAGCGGCCTCTTGCTCACTGCTTACGTGGATCCCTTCGCCCGTATCTGGCCTGGACTTTCAACCACGAACATACCTCATCCCAACGTGCTACGATTTTATCACATCAGCACCGCTTGCGAAAGATGCAAAATCAACATTATTAGCCCCGTTCGCTTTGAGAACACTTGCAGCCGCATCAACCGTTGCACCTGTTGTCACAATGTCATCAATGATGAGACAGGATGAATCCTCCACACGGTCCCTTGCTCTTTCAAGCAGTGCAAAACTACCGACGAGATTGAGCTTTCTTTCGGCAGGTGTCAGTCCCTTCATGGCAGAAGTCTCCCTCTGCCTCTTCAGTACTTCTCCATAGTATGGCAAACCTGTTTTCTCGGCGAAATACTCTGCAATAAGAGCTGCCTGGTTGTAGCCCCTTATACTCCTTCTTTCATCCGAAATCGGAATTGGAACCAGAAGATTATACTTGCCAATAAGTTCTTCTTTTGTAAATTCAGATAGCATTCTGTCAGCCATCACAGCACCAATTATCCTTGCAATTTCAGGCTTTTCATCATACTTTAGGGAGTATACCAGTGACCTGTCATGGGCATCGTATTCACTGCAACTGTAGCCATGATCAAATATGTGTTCATTGGCTCTGCAGTTGTAGCACAAATCTTCCGTATTGTTGGGAGACAGCATCTTGCCACAACGGCGGCAAAGCCTTCCTCTTGTCCATTTAATTGCCTCTCTGCAGCTGTCGCACATAGAATATGGGCGACTCCAATCGATGGCTTTGCCGCAGCACAGACAGTAAAGCTCGCCCGGATATAACCGTTCGGCGAGCTCGTTAAAGAATTTCTTAATCATATTGTATTACCTTTGAGCAGTCCGGTGTATCTGCCGTCAGAGCGATTGTTATCTATCATCCACTGTATGTAACGCGGGTTACCGACAATGATTACCAGTTTCTTGCCTCTTGTTACCGCAGTGTATAGCAGGTTCCTTGTCATCAGCATCGGCGGGAATTGCCACATCGGGAGTATAACTACCGGGAATTCGCTGCCCTGACTCTTGTGAACCGTAACCGCATAGGCAAGGTCTATCTCTTCCAGCATTTCTCCGACATAGGTGATCAGTCTGTCATCTGATCTGACAATCATACTGCGTTCTTCCGTGTTGATACTCTCAATAGTTCCCATATCACCGTTGAATATTCCCTCGCCTGTCATGAATGTCTCTACATCACGCCACTCGGCGCCGTAGTTGTTGCGAAGCTGCATAACCTTGTCGCCCTCTCGGAAGGTTCTGTTACCCACTTTAAGCTCAGCTCCATCTTTCTTCGGTGGATTGATTACCTCCTGGAGAACTGAGTTGAGACTTGGTGCTCCGAGCACTCCCCTCTTGGTAGGAGTCAGCACCTGGATGTCGTTAGCATCATTTACGAAATCATAATAGCCGGACAGTCTGCCGCCTACCATACCTTTGATCTCTTCGATTATCTCTTCTTCATTGACCTTGCTGATGATAAAGAAATCGGAATTGGCGCCACCGGTATCCGGATACTCGCCATTATTAATCTGATGAGCATTGCTGACAATCAAACTACCCTCAGCCTGTCTGAAGATTGATCTTAATCTGGCGGTGTATATAGATTCGCTCGCGATGATGTCCCTGAGAACATTGCCCGCTCCAACCGATGGCAACTGATCAGCATCACCTGTCATAATCAGAATTGTTCCATCCTTAATAGCATCCAGCAGTCCATCCATCAGCATGATATCAATCATGGATGCCTCATCGATGATAATGACCTCGTAATCCAACGGATTATCTTCGTTCCTGCCAAAATACATATCATCCTCATCCGGTGAGTATTCATATTCCAGCAATCTGTGAATTGTCATCGCAGGCTCGCCTGAGGCTTCTTCCATTCTCTTGGCAGCACGGCCCGTCGGCGCAGCAAGCGCAGTCTTGTAACCGAGGGATTTGAAGATAGCAACAAGTATATTAATTATCGTTGTCTTTCCCGTACCCGGACCGCCTGTAATTATTGTGCAGTTGCCGAGCAGAGCGGCCTTGATGGCCGCGCGCTGTTCTTCGGACAGCGCTATCTCGCCGCGCGAGCGCGCGAGATCTGACTCGGCATCATTAATCAAATTATCTACATATGCAGGAATAGGCGGTCTCTTGGAGAACTGAATTCTCCTGAGGTTGGCCGCTACCCTCTGCTCTGCATAGTAATATCCATATAGGTAAACAACCGGGACCTCTTCCAGCACGTCAGTCTGGATGCTTCCTGTCATCGCCATCTGCAGGAGTGCATCCTTAACTCTCTCAGTATTGGTGTCCAGTAATTCAATTACCTTCTCAATCAGCATGGACTCAGGCATCAGAGTACTGCCGCTTGCCGCCCACAGCTTTAAGATATACTTGATGCCGCTTTCGATTCTGAATTCGGAGTCTTCATCAAATCCTATCTTGGAAGCAATCACATCCGCCTTCTGGAATGTCAATCCATATATGTCGTCGACCAAGGAATACGGATTCTCTCTGACTATCGCAACTGACCCCTTGCCATACAGTTTGAAGATTTTAACCGCATGACTCATCTCTATTCCGAGATCTCTCAGTTCCAGCGATACTGCAGCAAATTCTCTGGTCTCGCTATACGACTCCGAGATTTTGGCCAAAGTAGTCGGGCCGATGCCCTTAATCTGCAGCAGCTTCTCAGGTGTCTCCTCGATTATCCTCAGGCTCTCCTCACCAAAGGTGTCAGTGATAAGCTCTGCTGTTTTAGGGCCTATTCCCCTGATATTGCCGGCAGCCAGGAACTCATATATCGCCTCAGCGCCTTCAGGCATTACCTCTTCATAAGAGCTAAAGCTAAACTGCTCGCCATATCTCCTGTGAATGGTAAAGCTTCCTTCAAGCTTGTATTTAGTTCCAACCTTGGGCGCATTAAAAGAACCGGCTATTCTGATTGCGCCGTCTTCAGTGTCGAAAACCGCTACAGTATAGCCGTTGTCCTCGTTATTAAATATTATCTTTCCCAGCTTACCTTCTTTAATCATTCGTTATCTAGAAAGTTTTCTGATACAGCCTTCTGTTATCCAGAGTGAACACCTTATCACTGAATTCACCGGGGTTAACATTCTTGAGAGCATCTTCCATATCGAACATCTTGGCATCTACCATGTCCAAATAGTGCAACATCTCTGCCTCCGGGAAGAGTGGTTTCTTAGGACTGCCATATTCAGGTTCATAGTGATGCGAGATTACCATGTGCTCGAGCATCAATGCCTTCTCCTCGCTAATTCCGAGTTCCTCGCACTTAGCCTTAATCGAAGCAACACCCATTACAAGGTGACCCAGCATCTTACCCTCAAGAGAATATTCAGGCACAACACCATTCTCATCGGAAATGAGCTCATTCAGTTTCTCAATGTCGTGAAGCGCAACACCTGCGAGCAAGAGGTCCGTATTGAGATTGGTGTAAACCTCACAAGCACTCTCACCCATCATCATCATTCTCTTAACATGATACAGGAAGCCGCCATACTCCGCATGATGATTGCTCATAGCTGCAGGATAATACATGATTTTGTCCTTGTTATCCTCATAGAAAGCAAGGCAGAGCTTCTTAAGTTCCTGATCATGGAAGCCGTTAATCTTGCCGATGATGTAATCCCACATGGATTCCGAAGACTCAGGTGCCGACTTAAAGAAGTCTTCTCTGTCAATTGCTTCAGGCTTGAGCCTTCCGGTAATCGCCTCCAGAATCAGCTGATTGTTACCTCTGAAATCCTTGCATCTTCCGAGGACGCCGATAACCATTCCTGCCTTGATGCCGGCAAATCTGCTCACCTCATCAGCTGTCAGACTCCATTTAACAGCCTGAATCTCTCCTGTTGCATCAGCCAGTGTCATGTACAGATGTCTCTTGCCCTGGTTGCCGTCTCTGATGTCGGCAACCTTAACCAGATAATGATCCTCAATCAGCATTCCATCGTCTGCAACTAAGTCTTTAACATAAAATGATTTCATTTCTATTACCTCATGCTTACATCAATCTCTGCATCCGGGTATGCTATGCCGAGCATTGACTCAATTTCCTCAATAGCATTCTTATTAGCTATCTCTACGAGATTCTCAGCTGCAACCGCGTCCCTTACATTACTGATAGCAATCTTGTGGAGCTCGCTATCATCCTCAGGCTTGAGCGGATTGAATATATACGATGTCTGATCAAGATACTTCCAACTGTCCTCAACAATGTATATATCCCTTACTTCACAAGGAGACAGCTCCACCTTGATTGTATCTCCGTCAACATCAATGCTCATATTGTCAAGATCTGTTCCCAGCTTGACAACAGCATCGTACTGAACCAGCAGGCTCTTATCTGTAAACGGAACCTCAAGCTTGTCGAAGAGTTTCTTCTTGTCTTCCTTGAATTGAGCTGAATCTGTTCTTCTGTACTTGAGCGTCGTCAGATCAGCAATCTTATCGATCTGCTCCTCAATCTGAACAACATCATATGACTTGTCGCCATCACTGAACAATTTGAAGTTCTGCAGCTTGTGGCATACATAGAATCCACCTGCAAACATCGCTATCGCCAGCACGAATGTCAGAAATTTTCTCATAAATCTCCTTATTTAGCCTTGATTGGCAGTTCATCCCACTTGAAGCAGTCCATAAATCTCAGTTTGAAGAGATTAGCGGCGTGCTTCTTGTCGATTTTCTCTTTGTATTCGAGGTTGTCGATCTCACCTGTTCTGATGTACTTGTCAAGTGCCTCGTATGTAAATCCGAGCTTGTCCTCGTCGCTCATACCGGAAAGACCGTCAGATGGTGTCTTGTCAACGAGTACGGCAGGGAGTCCCAGCTCACGACCCATTGCTCTGATCTCAGCTGTTGTGAAGAATGACATTGGGCTGAAATCTCCAACGGAGTCACCATAACGAGTTGAATAACCTACCCAGTCTTCGGAAAGGTTGCAAGTGTTAACAACTCTGCCGTTCTTGGACTGTCCGACTGCATAAAGTGTGGACATTCTGAGACGTGGTGGCAGGTTGATTTCTGAATCCTTGCTGAATTCAATTCCTGCATCCTCAATCTGCTTAACAAGTCCCTGGTAAGCATCTGCAATATTTACGATGTAGTGCTCAATTCCAAGGTGATCAACCAGCAACAAAGCCATGTCGAGATCGGATTGTTCACCGTTAGGCATCAGAACGCCGATAACTCTGTCCTTCCCAAGAGCCTCTACCATAAGAGCCGCTGCAATTGAGCTGTCCTTACCACCGCTGATGCCGATGATGGCATTGCAGTCAGGTCCGTTCTTAGCGAACCAATCTCTGATCCATTCAACAGTAACTTGTGTTGCTTTCTTCGCGTCAAATTCCATTTGTGTCCTCCAATATTATTAATTATTATCGCTATTAGCTTTAGCTTTTCTTTTCTTATATTTTCTTCGTATTGCACTATAGATGAGGATCAGCAATGCGATTAATGCAGGTATCCCGGCCATCAATGCAATAGTTGTTGTGCCCGGATTCTTTATAGCAGCCAGGCCGCTCTTCTCATATTTAACCTTGCGTCCCTGCATATCAGCGTAGACTGCCGGTATCTCAGGAACACCATTATCACCACGTTTGAATGATGAGAGATAGTCTGCAAATGCAAACCATTCCTTCATCTCTCTGCCGTCCTTATCTGTAAGCTCACAGTCGTAGAAATCCTCGACCGGAGTTCCATCCTTGTATTTTGGAACAATCTTCAGGATGCCCTTTGTCAGGCTGTTCAACATGCCCAGCATATTCGCCGCATACATGTTACAGCAGACCTTGTACATCTTGTCGTCGTATATCTTTTCCCTGGTACCGTCATCCCTGACAATGTGCACGCTTGTCACTCTGTCCAGCAGAGCTCTCTTGGTATTGAACTCATACTCAAGACCCGCATAGCTCATCTTAATTGACGAAACAAGTGGTCCGAGTGAAGCATCCAGTTCGGTAAGGAGCTTGAGTTCAGCGCCGGTAATATATGCCGAAACCAAAGGATGTCCGGATGAGTTATCCACTCCGGCTCCGAGCGAGCATATCTCAAATGCGTCAGCTACCGTAACATTACCCTCGGTAAGTGAACCTCTTATTGTTCCAAGACCAACGAGCGCAACATCGATATCCTTGATACCATTCTTCTTGGCCTCATAGAGATATGAGTCTGCAATAAGGTCGCCCATCGGATACTCCTGGTGGGTTGCATACATATTCGCAAGACTGTCGAAGTTCCATCCGCAGTGAGCAATTACCCAATCCATCTGGAGATTCCACTGCGATACGTACTCTTTATCTATTCTGGCACGAAAACTATCTACGTCAGCCTGGATAACAGGATCCTTGTCGACAGTATCATCGATAATATCGAGTGCATAGTTCTCGAAGCTAACGCTGCCATCCTCTGCTATTGTTGCATCAACATAGCCCATGTAATCAAGGTACTCACCGCTTGCCGCAACAAGAGTATTACCCACCATCACAGGCTCGAATAAGAATGAATGTGAATGACCGCTGATGATAAGGTCGATATCAGGGCAAGCCTTGGCGAGTTCAATATCCTCACCGGTCTGCTCCTCGCCCTCTTCAACATCATCAACTCCGCTGTGCGAAACGCAGATAATCATATCGCATTTATCCTTGAGATATTCAACCTGCTGCGTTGCAGCCTCAATTCCGTTCAGCCACTTCATTCCGGATGTAGGAGAATCCGCGATGGATTCCTCACCGGAAATACCGAAGAGACCTATCTTGATGCCATCCTTGGTCTCAATTATTGTATTGCCAATGTTGTCCTGACCGGATTTCTTGACATACTTCTTAAGAGTGTTCTGAACGTATTGCTGTTCTCCTGTCAGCTCGCCACTGAAATCCAGGTTGGCGCACAGTAGTGCCGGCAGATAATCATTCTTGCGGATTGCAGTTTTCAGCATATCGGCAAAGCCCTGTCCGGCAAGGTCCCATTCGTGATTACCGATTGTCGCAGCTGTGCAACCGAGATCCGCCAACAGACTCAGCTCTGTTGCCTCTGCCCTGTATCCTGCCTGGAAAAGTGTTCCCTGCGAGAAATCTCCGCCGTCCAGATAGATAGTGTCGTAGTCCACTTCATCGGAATGTTTCTTCAGCAGTGTTGAGAGACGTGAAACTCCGCCGTGCTCTCTTATCTCACCGTTAACATTACCGGTGGTCACATCGACATACGAATGCATATCGCTGGTGAACTCGATTCGAAGTTTACGAGGGCCCTTATTCTCATCTTTATCATCGCCCTCAGCTGCCATTACGGTTGCCACGGAGGATGTAAATATCAGTATTGTCGACAGCAGCAAGGCTGCCAGTTTTCTATACATAACTTATCTCCCAAAGATGAATCCCTCTTGTCTAGTTGCTTGGATGTGGCATATATGCGTACAGATTCATTGCCAATGCTGTTACAGGCATTGTCTGCAGCCATACCTTTCCCGGTCCTGTTACTACAGTGTTGAACAGGCCTTCTCCTCCGAGAACGATGTTAGTAAATCCCTTGATTGTCTGGATTTCCATTGTGCAAGTTGATTCCATTGCTGCAACATATCCGCTGTCAACGATCAGCTTCTCTCCTGCTGCGAGTTCGCGCTCCTGAACAGCGCCGTCAATCTCGAGCCAAGCATAGCCGGAACCGGAAAGTTTCTGCATGATGAAGCCCTCACCGCCGAAGAAGCCTGTCGCAGCTCTATGCTGCAAATAAATCTCCAGATCAACATTAGGTGTTGCTGCAAGAAAAGCTGTCTTCTGTGCAATTATTGGTGTCTTGCTGATGTCCAGCATCATAATGTCGCCGGGAACCTTTTTGGCAAGTGTCAGCTCGCCTGCCTGGTTAGCAACATAATTGTTGAGAGCAAGTGACTCACCCATCAGTGCCTTCTTGAACATACCTCCAAGGCCGCCTGTCTGAGTCTGCATCTCAATGCCCGGTGTCATCCATGCCATAGCACCGCTCTGACATTTAACCTGCTCGCCCTGCTCCATCTGGAGTGTCAGGACTGTATATGGTTGATTCTTAATCTCGTATTTCATATTATCCTCCTCTTTTATGCAAAAAATAGGAACGACTTAAATGTGCGTTATTTCTTTAATCTATCGAGAACCAGTCTGTATCCGCCCGGACCGTAGCCAAGGCACTTGTTGACACGACTGATAGTAGCTGAGCTTGCTCCCGTCTCCTTGTTGATATCATTGAAGACTTTGCCCTCGTCGAGCATTTTGGCAACTTCAAGTCTCGCACCCATGCCAATGAGTTCCTTGATAGTCGATATGTCATCGAAGAACGCCTCGCATTCCTCTACTGTTTCAAGCTTTAGAACCGCTTCGTAGAACTGTTTGATATTCGCCTTCTCCTTATCTGAAATCATAAGTTTTGCCCCCTTATCATTCTACTTGTTGGTACGATTGATAGTCCGTGATACCCTGTCCGATGTTCGGATAGTACTTGGAATAGATTACATCTCCCGTGAAGACGATGCAGAATACCAAGCACAGCGGGATCATTATCTTAATGTTGATCTTCTGTAGCAAACTGTCCAAAGCCGGGGCTATTATGTATACCGCTGCCATTCCGGCTACGGCGAACACAGTCAGACCCTCGGCGCATATACGTCCGTTAATGTTGAGGAAGTATCCGGTATAATCCCACCAGCGAATTCCTTTGGAGAGCTCGAGGAAATATGAAGTGAAGTACTCAACAAAACCGCAGAGCACTACAGCTCCTATTGCGAGGGCTGATGGATTCTTTCTCAGTCTCTTCAAAACGACCAGAATCAGCACTGCGCCTGCTCCGTAAATCGGCAGCCATGGTCCGTGTTGAACTCCTCTGTTAATGAAGACTCCATCCTTAACCAGATGAATTCCTACTTCCCAAGCCCAGCCAACGAATGCAAAGATCGCAAACATTGCAATGAGTGACCATACTGAATAGCTCTTGAGATAGTTGTTTCTTCCTGAAATGCGTTCCTCCGAAACATCATCCCACAGCGGGTTATATCTCTCAGGATATGCAAGGCCCTGTGCACAGAGCTCCGCTCTCTCGAGGTTAACCTCTTCAATTTCAACTTCTTCGTATCTCTGTTGCTCGGCATTGGAGCCAATCCATATTCCGAGATTCTCTACCAGGAAATTCTTAACGCCATGGAGTTTGACCTCTGCCTTCTCAGCAAGCGATCTGCGATAGAGTATATCTCCGTACTTAACAGAGAGCACCTCCGGATCAGCCTTCTCATAGAGGAACATATCCTTGAGCTGATTGATTCCTTCGACATTATTCTTCTTGGATTCTTCACGAATATATGCGAAGAGTTCAGCATCTGTACATCTCTTGTAAGGTGTAACAAAAAGTATATCTGCAAGTCCCAGGGTCAGAATACTTAACAGTATCCAACCAAGGAATGTAACATCGTACTTGAAAGTCTCCCATTTGTGTCCGTCCATCATTCTGCGGGAGAGAAGGATTGCCTCCTTGCCTGTCAGAGCAGGGTTCTCAGCGAGGATGTATGGAACGCACCAGTATGAGTAGTACTTGATAATTCCGCCGATAATTGTAAACGCCCACAATGTGCTGTACAGCCAGTATCTGAACATAGCTTTGGCAGCTGTCTTCCATTTCTTGATTGTCTTGAGGAAGAACAGATGCAGAACCGGAACCTTCTCATAGGTCTTGGACTCCATAAACATTCTGGCCATCATAACCTTGAATGGGTTAACAAGGAAGAACCATATCATAAAGTAGAGCAACAGCAGCAGGAAGATGACTATTGATCCTGCCAATTGTTTGCTCTTAACAATACTGCCTATACCATTAGCCAGTCTCACGAGCAGCTTGCCTGAGGTAATATTGTTAACAAGATCCGCCAAAGCGCCTTTGTTACGACTCAAAACATCCTTAGTGAGTGGCGCCTCCTTGTATTCGCTTATCTCTTCATCGGAAATCTTCTCACTGTCCTTGAGATCACCCATAAGAAGTAGCTCGAAGAACTTGGAATTCAATGTCTCCTCTTCCTTGTTCTCCTCGGCAATATTCTCAACTGCCTTGGCCTCTTCATATGACTTGCCTGTAGAAGTCTTGGCCTTCTGCTCATCAGTAATGGTGATGTTCTTGGCATTGGTCAGGTCATAGTTATTAAAGCTATATCCACCCTCAGCTCCAATTAATGATGCAAGCAGAGCAACCATAACCAGGAGCACATAATGCGTCTTCAGTGTGTGCTTGGCCTTCTTCTTCCACTCTTTACGTCTCGCCTTAGTATATGGTGTGTGTTTCTTCTTTTCGTTCTTCATTTATTCTGTCCTATTTGATTTTCATTCATAGTCAGTATACCACATTGGCAGTTTTTTCTGTATACTATAGGTGTTAAATGCTTGTTAGTTTTGTGAGCAAATCAATGAAATACGATTGTGTGATTATCGGCGGCGGTGCGTCGGGTCTGATGCTGGCTGCCATGGTAAAAGTGAATAATGGTGTGGTTGTAGAGAGCACGGCCGCCGCGGGTAGCAAGCTGATGTTGACAGGCGGCGGGCGTTGTAATGTCACTCATGCAGGTTCAATCAAGGATTTCGTTGGCTGCTATGATGAAGCCGGCCGCACATTACGTAAGAATCTGTACAAGCACAGTAATACTGAGATGCTTTCCTGGCTGGAATCCATCGGAGTGCCTTGCACTATGGAAGAAGACCGCTACTACCCTGCCTCCATGAAGGCAGGCGATGTTCGTGATGCCCTCGTACGTGCAGCCAAGGCAAACGGCTGGACTTTCGAATATAACAGCAAGACTCAAGACCTCAATCAATTTGACTCAGACCGCATTGTAATTGCTACAGGTGGCATCACTTTTCCTGAGACAGGTTCGGACGGATCCATGTTTGAAGTGCTGAGAAAGCTCGGTGTTGAAGTTACACCATTAAGATCTGCTCTCGCCCCTGTCCATGTTAGAGACTACCCATATGCGGAACTCAGCGGCATTTCTATTCCTAATGTGACAGTTACCGCCTTCAGTTCGGATGCGGTGAACACCTGCAAGGGCAAGGCTGCCAGAATTACAGGCGATCTCCTCTTCACCCACACAGGTTTCTCAGGACCTGCAATTCTTAAGATATCCAAGTACTGCGAACCGGGCGAAATGATTCGCATCAACTACAACGCTGAGCTAACAGAACTTCCAAAACGTTTTAGAAAGCTCCTCGAAGACAGAGCTCGCAATAATAGCGGCGATATTAAAACGAGCAAGCTCGCAGGCTTGCTCGAATCAGATAATTTTATTGTTCATTCTATTGATAAACGCGGCATGGTGACATGCGGCGGCATATCTCTTAATGAAATAAACACATCCACTATGCAGCTGAAGAATCATCCGGGTCTCTATGCCATCGGTGAAGTCCTTGACGTAGACGGAACAACCGGAGGTTACAATCTCCAGATGTGTTATTCCACTGCTGCAAGCTGTGCTGACGCTATAATGTCAGATCTCCGTCCTTAACCCATCCGAGTTTACGGCAACCCATGTTGATGATTGGCGCCAGAATTGCAGGAAGTATGAAGCATATCAGAGCCATTCCCATCCAATCCGTTCCTGTGATTGCTGCCTTGGCACCGGATGCCACATCAGCAACCCATCCTGTGTAAACACCAATAGGTCCAACGAATCCGCAAGTTCCCATTCCTGCCGAAACAGGAGCTCCGTTCATCTGCATGTGGAATACGCATGTTGCGATAGGTCCTGTAATCGCACTGGCAAGTGTAGGAGCTATCCAGATGCGAGGATTCTTAACTATATTGCCCATCTGCAGCATTGATGTTCCTATGCCCTGTGAAACAAGGCCGCCCCATTTGTTTTCTTTGAATGACATTACTGCAAATCCCACCATCTGTGCACAGCAACCTGCTACAGCAGCACCTCCGGCCAAACCGGTCAGTCCGAGAGCTGCACATATTGCGGCTGAGCTGATAGGCAGTGTCAGTGCAACACCAACAACTACCGAAACGATGATGCCCATAGCGAAAGGCTGCAGATCTGTCGCCCACATGATCAGTGTGCCGACCTTCATTGCAGCTGCGCCGAGAGCCGGAGCCCACCACGCAGACAGGGCAACGCCGATGCCTATTGTTACCAGCGGAACTACGAGAATGTCGATTTTGGTCTCACCGCATACTGCCTTGCCGAATTCAGCAGCAATAATCGCAATAAAGAGAACTGCCAGCGGGCCACCTGCTCCGCCGAGTCCATTAGCCGCAAATCCTACGGTAGCCAGCGAGAAAAGAACCATTGGAGGGCACTTTAGCGCATAACCGATTGCTACAGCCATAGCCGGGCCGGTCATTGCCATTGCAAGTCCGCCGACTGTGTAGTCAACACCGCTGACATTGCAGATCGGATCTACAAGAAAGCCGATGTTGAACTGGGTTCCTGCCGTATTGATAATTGTTCCGATAAGCAGAGAACAGAACAGTCCCTGCGCCATTGCAGACAGAGCGTCGATGCCGTAACGCTTGGCACTGATCTCGATATTTTTGCGTTCAAGGAACGCCTTAACAGAAGTCTTTGTCATTTTGCTCACTTTCCCTTATAATATAGAGGTATTAAATAAACGAAACATAGACACAAGTATTATAACACGAAATGAGGTAACTTATGTCAAGAACTTCCAGAAGCCACCAAGCCAAGCGTGGCGGAAACAAAATTCTAAAGTTAATAATAGTTCTGCTAGCAATTCTCGTGGTTGCAGGCGCTATTTTTACCATCCAGCTCGGACCGGTTGACCGCCATGATGATACTGAGATTACAGTTGAGATTCCGGTAGGAACAGGTGCCAGCGCAATCGTAGATATCCTTGACGAGCACGGTCTTGTTAAGAACAGATTCTGCGCCAAGGTTAACGTAAAGATTGGAGGCTACAACAGCCTGCAGGCTAATACATACATCTTCAAGAAGAGCATGTCCTTCACTAAGATGATGCGTGCCATCAACAAGGGAGACTTCGACTATATCTCCAAGGAGACAATAGTACTCAAGGATGGCATGAGACTTGATCAGCTGGCTGAAGCCATGGGTGAACAGCTCCCATACAGCAAGGATGAAATCATGCTCGTATGGAGCAAGAAGAAGTATCTCAAGGAACTCATCGATAAATACTGGTTCCTGACTGATGAGATCCTCGATCCTGATGTTATGTACCCTCTCGAGGGTTACCTCTATGCAGATACTTACTTCCTCACAACCGAGAACATGACAATCGAACAGTTCACAGAGATGTGTCTCGACAGAATGGATCAGGAACTCACCGCCCGCAAGGATGCTATCAAGGCCAGCAAATTCACAGTACATGAGCTGCTCTCACTGACATCCATAGTAACCAAAGAAGCTCAGGCTCCGGATCAGTCACACGTTGCCGGGGTATTCATGAACAGACTGAAGGACGGAATGTCTCTTGGCTCTGATGTAACAGTATGCTACATCTACCAGGAAGACAGAGTTGAACTCAAAGTCAGCCAACTCGAGAACGACAGCCCTTACAACACTCGTAAGCATGCCGGTCTGACTCCCGGACCAATCTGCTCAATCGTAGCCGATGCACTTGATGCAACTCTGAACTACGACAAGACAGATGACCTCTTCTTCTTCGCAGATGTTGACGGAGTAGTACACTTCTTCGAAACCGATGCCGAATTTGAGAAAGGTCTCGCAACCATCGATATGCTCGAAGATGACGAAGATATGGAATAAATAGCATTTCAAGTTAACATTAAAGGAACCGGTTTCCCGGTTCCTTTTACTATGTCGTAATAAGTCTATATTACAAGGCTATTTGCGCTTAATTGATCTTACGTTAGACCATTTAGTTTTGTGTGAGCCTGTATCGTTATTATATATACCTCTTATCTTGAAATAATATCTCTTGCCCTTCTTCAGCTTGCTCTTGCTAGTCCATTTAACAGTATAGCTACCGTTCTTGCTGGTTACTGTAGCGATCTTCTTGAATCCGGAGTTCTTCTTAGTGGATCTATAGATATAATACTTATCTACGAATACTCCATCATACTGATAAGCTCTATTCCAGTTGACTGTAACCTTTCCGGACTTAGTCAGCTTGAGCTTGTTCAGTGTCACCTTACCCGCAACAGAAGCCTGTGAACTTGGATAGCACTGCAGTACGTATGGAGTTAACGTACAAGCACTTGAGGCGTCATCGATAGTCCATACCTGCTTCTTAACAGTGCGAGTCTGTGGGATCCAGTCAATCAAGTTGAAGTATCTGTACTTGAAGAACTGAGTTGCCTTGCCCTTGCCAACAGATGCCTTCTGTGTACTCTTAATACCATAAGCTGTTGGCTGGAAGAAATCATACTCAGAGATGCAGCGGTCATGACCATATATCTCTTTATTGAGCTTGACCGGATTATTAGGGTCGCTCTTGGCAATCATAAAGAGCGCGTTCTCATCAGTATTATCATAAGTGCCGCTCCCCAGCTTGAAGTCTCCACCCTGAAGTATCTCTCCCAGAGATTTCTTGTAGTTGTAGGAGTCCAGCAACTTATTATAGGCAGCTGTAGTAGGCATGTTGTCAGCATTATACTCACCTTCAGCCGGATACCATATGTTATATGTTAAATCAGCTGATTTATTAGCATATCCTACAGAATTTGGCCAATTCTTACCTGAGTCAGGGCACTCATATACCAGCTTCTCAATCCTCACCAGTTCCTTTTCATCGTCCTTAAGTCTTAATACCTCATTGCGGATATCCTTAATTTCAGAAATCTTACTCTCATCCTCCTGAACCTGATTCATGGTATAGAGAGTAGCACTGAATCTAGCCTCATAACCAGGCTTCCAGTAGTATCTGTAATCTGCATCTCTGTCAACAACAGCAGCCTCATAAAGAGCTCTTACTGTCTCAACCTGCTCCTGCATGTTCTTGATTTCCTCTGTCATCAGCTGAATTTCTACAGCATGTTCGTCCTTTTCCTGCTCACTTGCCAACAATTCATGCTTTCTGGCATCGAGAGATTCAAGACGAAGTGTTGCATATGACAGATACGTGTTCATCACACTTACATCGTAAGCATCCATAGCATCCCAAGCCTGGTTCTCCCAGTCACAGAGATAGCGCATACCCTCACGGTACATTTGGAACAAACCGAGTTCCTTCGACTCACCGCTAACATCTACTTTGTACTTAGTAGTGATTAAGCTGTAAAGCTCATAATAATTCTGATCGAAAGCCACTTCGTTAATTGTTGCCATATTCGACGCATTAAGTCCGATTACAGTAGTCAGAACCTTTCTTCTATTCCTGGCAAGCATAGAATCGTCAGGCTGGGTGTCGGCCTTAGGATCGTCAAAGCTGTCCAGTGTATTAATCAGTGGCTTAATAGGTGTAATGCAACGATTTACATAGGCCGAGTAATCATTCAGGTGACTGTAGATATCCGAAAGGCTTATCTGATCCGCAAGTTTATTTACAGATCTCTGCAGTTCATCCAGTCTCTGTATTCCTTCTATGAGCATCTGCTGCATATCCTGAAGCGTAGTATCCTTCTCCTTAGGGAAGAGTCCTGCAAGCAGCTGACCAACTCCCCATTTTGCAAGACCTGTAGGATCCTTCTTCGCGATTGCATTAAGTGATTGTTCAATAATGACTTTGGCAATATCATCTCCGCTCAGCTGAAGATTAGCTTCGCCGCCAACAAGGCCTTCGTCATTTACAATTACGTCAGTTCTGATTGTCGGTGTATTCTTGTCTGCTGCAAATACTGACAGCGGCATCATTGTAACCATCATTGCCACACTCAGTAGCAGCGCTAGGTATTTCTTCATATAGTAACCTCCTTTTCACTATTATTGATTATCAATGTACAATATATCCCACAATTAGTCAATGGATACGCTATATACGAACAATACTGTCAGCCAGTTCTGCGTCATCTTCAGAATGTGTGATGAGCAACACGGTCTTGCCTGCGACGCCGGGATGCCACAGCTTACTGATTACATTCGCCTTGGTCTCAACATCGAGGCCGCGGAATGGCTCATCTGCAATTAGGAAGTCTGCATCATATATGAAGGCTCTTGCCATCGCAACTCTGTAGTTCATGCCGCCTGAAAGTTCTCCCGGCAGCTTCCATGCCTCTTCATCAAGACCTACAGTCTTAAGTATGCTGTGAATCGCAGCATCCGATTCGCCACTTCTCCCGTTTGCTTCATTCTGATGCATTACGATGGCCAGGTTGTCATAGACATTGAGCCATGGCAGCAGCCTGTCCTCCTGGAACAGGTATGAGATTCTTGACGGAGCTTTCACCTCTCCTGCATCCGCCGTCTCCAATCCACTCAGAATGCGAGCGATTGTTGTCTTGCCCTTGCCACTTGGTCCCATAATTGCAGTTACCTTGCCCGGCTCGAGATAGAGGTCAAAATCCTTCAGAACCACCTTGTCACCAAAGCTCTTGCTAAGTGACGAGAGCCCGATTTCGTGGCTGTCGCACGCCGATGCATTGTTACTATTATTCGTCTCGCCGAGTTTCCACACCTTGCTGTACTCATAATTGTGAGCCTTCATCTTAGCCAGAATGTATTTTATCAGCTTCTCGAAGACAACGCTGATTGCAATGATTGCCGCAACATAGGCGAACAGCTTGTCGGTATTAAGGTAGTACTTGGCATTCATCAGCTCATAGCCGAGCGAGAACTTAGGAATTGACAGAACTTCGGCTGTGACAATTGCCTTCCATGACATTCCCGCAATAAGGCTCATTGCTGAGCTGAAGTACGGATACAGGGACGGGATGTATATCAAACGAAGTTTGCGGCGGTTGCTGATTCTGTAAACCTGTGCCATTTCCAGCAGCGACCTGTCCATGCTGTCCAGTCCGGTAAGCAGATTGGTGTACACAATCGGGAAGCACATTATCCAGCACACCAGGATAGGAACATTGTCCGGTCTGATGAGCAGTATCATGTAGATTGCAACCGCCATGATAGGAATGGTTTTGAACAGAGAGATTGGAAGAGACAGTATGTCTCTGACTGTCTTGTGTCTATATGCCTCTATTGCCAGAGCAAATCCCAGCACAAGTGACAGCAGCATAGCAATTATGCATCTGCCGATAGTTGCTGCAGCATCAATGTAGAATCCGCCATCTCCAAGTAGGCCAATCAGGGCTGCAACCGTCTCAATCGGAGTCGGAAGCAGGAGTTTGCTGCTGACCAGCATTGCGCCAATCTGCCATAGGGCTATCCATATTAATAAGATTAAGCCTTTCTTCTTCATAAATGCCTTTCTGAAATTACTCAGTTACACCGTAGTAAATATCGTCCCCAGGAATTGCACCGCCAATTAATTCCGGTGCCAATTCGTACATTTTGTCGTAGAACGCGCTGACAGTTGTCTTGGTCTCGTCTCCGGAGTAGCACACCAGCGCACAATTAGGAATTGACGCTTTGCACAGAGCCGGATCTGCCATAATGCCGGCTCTAACAATCTTCTCAATTACCTCGTTAGACTGGGTCTGGACATCTTTAATAGAAGCATCAACCTTTTCGAGTAAGACGCCGATATCCTCAGCCCTTGATTCAACGAAGTCCTTCTTGGCAATGAGGATTCCCATCGGAAGTTCCTTGTGAATCATATCTTTCCAGAGGGTATTGATGTTGAGCGCAATCTTAACCTCTTCATTTCCAACTGTAATGGCAGAAACCTGTGGTTCAGGCAGGAGTCCTATTGCATCATCCGTGCTCGCTACCTTCTGTGCAACGCTGGCATGGCTGTCGAGCCACTCCACCTGAACGTCCTTACCCACCTCAAGGCAGGCGTTTTCGAGCAACGCCTGCAGTACATATTCAGGCGTTCCTCCCTTTCCACTTCCGTAAATGGTTTTGCCCTTGAGGTCCTCGAGTTGCTTAACGCTTCTGCCATTCTCAACGATGTAGAGAACGCCGTTGACTACAGTTGTAAGAATCTGAATGTTGCCCTGAGTCTTAGCATAGAGCATTCCTCCCATATTGGACGGAACGCAAGCAACATCAATATCTCCGCTGATAAGCTTCTGAACCGCATCGGTTGGGTTCTGATACAGCTCCACTTCAAATTGTTCGTCATCCATCAGATTAATCAGACCCATGCCGGTTGGACCGACAAGAGTGCCTACTCTGATCGATTCTGATATCTCCTTCTCGCCGCAAGCCGTAACAGACATGCACATCGCAATAGTGAGAAGGGCAATAAGTAATTTGGATAATTTCTTCATGTCTTTACCTCCTCATACCGCATCGCAAGGATGCTATTTCTTGGAATATACAGTCTTAGTACTAACGCCCGGCAGCGCGCCGAGTTTGCCTGAGAGGGCGCTGATGTCGTTCATTGGAGCATCGATAACAACACTGATAACACTTACGTTCTTAGCCTCATACGGAATTCCCATACGACCCTTGATTGCATCGCCAAACTCGCTAAGCAGCTGATTAACAGCCTGCGCAGAGTTGCGATCCTCAACAATGATTCCTATTATCGCCAATCTTGTTTCCATCAGTTACCTCCTTTCGATAAAAAATGCGCCTCAATAAAAGGCGCATAACAAAAACTTATATTGTAATTGTGTAATTGCCTTTCCCCTCAGTTAAACCTTCGGGCGTCAGTACAAAGATGTATTAGTATATTATCACATTTCTAATTGGGGTCAACCCATTTTGGCCAAATGGCCAATCGGGGACAGACCCTCCAAGTAAAACAGGGTCAGACCCTCGATGTCAAAGAGGGTCAGACCCCTGGATGTCAAAGAGGGTCAGACCCCTGTGACATTTTGGTCAAAAGGGGACAGACCCTCTGTTTCATTTTTATAAATGTGAGCATTAGGAACGACTTGAGTGCTCCCTTCTATAGACGTACCAGTATGCGGCTCCGACTGCGGCACCTCCGATGATGTTACCGATGGTAACAGGCAGGAGGTTTGCTGCGAAGAAGTTGCCCCATGTGAGGTCGGACATATCTACGCCCGCAGCTGTTGCAGCTGCTACGAATTCAGGTACGGTTTTCGCAAGAAGACCTGCTCCTATATAGTACATATTGGCAATGCTGTGTTCGAATCCGCAGAGCACGAATAGCATTACAGGCCAGAACATGCCGAGGACTTTGCCGGCAGCGTCCTTGGCAGCCATGCCAAGCCATACGCCGATGCACACGAGGAAATTGCAGAAGATACCTTTCAGGAGGGCATCGCCGAATGGCATCGAGCACTTGCCTACGGCAGTGCTGATGACGCTGCCGGCCATGCCGTTTCCGAATAGTGCCAGTTGGTGGCTGTACACAGCTCCGGCTGCAACTATCATCCCTCCTACGAAGTTGCCTGCATAGACTATGAGCCAGTTACGCAACACCTGAGGAATTGTAACCTCCTTCTCAAGCGCCGGAATAACAAGCAAGCAGTTGCCTGTGAAGAGTTCACTTCCCGCAATAACAACCATGATAAGACCTGCAGGGAAGATGCAAGCTCCTACGAATTTGGCAACTGATGCCAGCGGAATTGAAACCGCCGCCGTAGTTGCTCCGAGACCTGCAAGTCCGATGAACATTCCTGCCAGGATGGCCAGCACGAACATTTTGCCTGCAGGCAGAGCACACTTGCCCTTTCCTACGCCTATATAGTTTTCAGTAATTTCTTTAGGTGAATTAATCATTAACTTAGTTCCTTTTTCGATCAAGCCTGTCCCTAATTAGCCATTTGGCTAAAATGGGTTGACCCTCATTAGCCAAGGATTGCGTCCCTGATTTCCTGTGGCACCATGCTGCCGCCTGTTGCCCATACGATATGTGTTGCATTTGCCATTTTGTCTGTCAGACCGTTAGCTGCAATATATTCCTTGCATGCTGCGTCTGTGCTGATTCTCTGTGGTGCGATGAATGTTGCACATGAACTTGGCTCAATGTAGAGGCCTTCACTCTTCCAGAGCTTACGGCAGTAAGGATTGAGTTTGGCATCCTCAACAGTGAACTCACCGGAGAGAAGAACATCCATAAATCTTGAAACAAGTCCGGAAGGTCTTCCAACTGCGAGTCCGTCAGCCTCAGTGATTCCTGTAAGGCCGATGTCCTGAACGCAGATATCTGACATTTTGCCTGTAGCCAGTCCAACTACCATGCAAGGGCACTGAGTCGGCTCAACGAAGAATACGTGAACATTGTCACCGTACTGAAGCTTCTCACCGAAAGCAACTCCGCCAGGTGCTCCGCCTACTCCACATGGGATGTATACGAAGAGCGGATGATCTGCATCAACCTTAACGCCCTGCTCCTTGAACTGCTTGTCCATACGACCTGCAGCTACTGCATATCCGAGGAAGAGAGCTGATGAATTCTCATCGTCAACAAAGTAGCTCTTAGGATCTGCGTCAGACTCCGCACGGCCCTGCTCTACTGCTTTGCCGTAGTCGCTTTCATATTCGATAACTGTTGCGCCACGGGATCTCAAGAGATCCTTCTTCCACTGCTTGGCATCCATGGACATATGAACGATTGCGTTGTAGCCAAGAGCTGCAGACATGATACCGATAGACATTCCCAGATTTCCTGTGGAACCTACCTGGATCTTGAACTGCGAGAAGAATTTACGAGCTTCTTCTGTTCCGAGCTTGAGATAGTCATCGTCATATCCTGAGATCAGTCCTGCCTCAAGAGCCAGATCCTCAGAATGCTTAAGAACCTCATAAACGCCACCACGAGCCTTTACAGAACCCGCAACCCTGAGGTCGCTGTCGCGCTTGAGGTAGAGCTTGCCTGTCAGCTCTGCGCCCTCTTCATTAAGAATTGCCTTCATATTCGGAATCTCAGTCAGAGGCGACTCGATGATTCCGTTAGTCTCCTTGGTCTCAGGGAAGTAATGCATGATCAGCGGTGCAAAACGCTCCAGTCTTGCTGCCGCATCAGCGACATCGTCTGCTGTGAAGTTGATTGTCTTCATAGCATCAGCTGTCTTCTTGAGATTAGGGTTAATCCATACGCACTCTTCTGCGTTTGACAGTTTGTCGATAATGTTAGCCATGTTTCTACCTCTTAGTATCCTTAACTCTAATTGTTTCGATTCTCTGATCCTCGAGCGGCTTGTCGTTCATCATGTTGCGCTTGCAGCTGACAATACGATCTGCCTCTTCCATTCCCTCTGTGACTTTGCCAAAAGCAGCATACTGTCCATCGAGATGTGGCGATGTGGACGTCATGATGAAGAACTGCGAACCGGCTGAATTAGGATCCATAGCTCTTGCCATTGAGAGAACGCCTCTCTCGTGCTTGAGGTTATTCTCAAAACCGTTCATCGTGAATTCGCCCGGAATTGTGTGTCCCGGACCACCTGTTCCGTTACCCTTAGGACATCCACCCTGAATCATGAATCCCGGAATTACCCTATGGAAAATCAGTCCATCGTAGAATCCGTCATTGGCAAGGTCCTCAAAGTTCTCAACTGTCTTAGGCGCAATATCAGGATAGAGCTCTCCGGACATGATATTGCCATTCTCCATTGTGATTGTAAATCTCTTCATGATTCCTCCTTATTCGATAGATTTAAGTGATTCGGTCATTGATATTTTGCGCAGTACCGGCTGCATTGCCAGATTAACTATCAGGGCAAAGGCGAATGTCAGGAGTACCGAGTACAGGTAATTCTGCCATGTGATACGCGCCACAAAATATATCATATTAATGTTAATGTTATCGATTACGAATTCGAGCAGCCATCTGCCCAGCGGGATTCCCGCAAGAGCACCAAATCCGGTCAGGAAAATATTCTCCCTGAATACGTATGAAGATGTCTCATTGCGCTTGAATCCCAGCACCTTGATAGTCGCTATCTCGCGGATTCGTTCGGTGATATTGATATTAGTCAGATTGTACAGAACAATGAATGCGAGCAAGCCTGCACAGAGTATTACAACGTATATAACTGCGTTAAGGCTCTCCATCATCGAATCGACTCTGTCCAAAGTGTCCTGATTGACAACGGTTACAGCAGTATGTTCATACTTGCTGATAACTGCCGCATCCTCGTGAGCCTCCTCGCCACTACGCTCACTGTCGTACTTGACGAAGGCTGTTTTGATCTCCGGCTTCTCACCAAAGCCCTCTTCGTATGTCTTAGCGGTCATATACACAGGCTCACCAACGTAGTTGTCGAAAACTCCGCTGACCTTGGCCGTCATCTCATTATATTCCTTCGTCAGTTTGATTTCATCACCAATCTTGATATTGTACTGGTGCTGGAGCTTGCTGCAGATCACAACTTCGCCATCCCCCGGATAAGGAACGCTCTCGCCCTTGTAATGCATATCGAAGTATTCACCGATAGCCGGATTATCTGTTGCATTCAGGGTCACCTCACAGCTCTTACTACCCACCTTGAAATCGGCAGTTCCGGAATGAAGGAAGAGTGCTTGACCCGGATCGTCCAGTTTGTCATCAGCATAATCCTTGAAATCCTGCTGTTCAGCCTTGCCCATATCCTCATTGAAGATTATCTGATAGTCGTACAGAGTAACCTCATCGAACTGGAATCTGGCAACGCCCTTGATGGTAGTATTGATGCCAAATCCGGCAATCAGCAATGCGGTACATCCCGCGATGCCGACAACCATCATCAGGAAGCGCTTCTTATATCTGAAAATGTTACGCAGCGAGACCTTGTAAAGGAAGCTGATGCGATTCCATATCGGAGTGATTCTCTCGAGAAGTATTCTCTTGCCCGCTCTTGGAGTCTTAGGTCGTATCAGCTGAGCCGGAGCAACTCCAAAGTCGGCAGCACAGCTGACATATGTAGCACCCATCGAGCACAGCAGTGCTACAGCGAGGCATTCCAGTCCCAGTATCGGATCGAATTGATGCGTAATATTAGCATTGAAGTCATACATCATGGTATATGCATTCCATATTACCGCAGGGAAAATTCTGCAGCCCGCAAAGAATCCTATTACAGCTCCAAGCGTTGCAGCACTTCCTGAATAGAACATATACTTGGCAAGCACAGCTCCATTACCGTATCCGAGTGCCTTGAGTACACCTATCTGCGAACGCTGATCCTCCATCATTCTTGTCATCGTCGTCATGCACACCAGTGCTGCAACGAGCAGGAAGAAGAGCGGGAATATCTTCGCTATGTTGCTGACGATATTCGCGTTCTGTTCGAACGTCGAATATCCTATATTGTCTTCCCTTGATACCTGGTATGAATCTCCCTCTTCCAGAGTATCTATATCGTGCTGAGCATCATCCAGCTTGACCTTGGCATCATCAAGTTCCTTCTTAGCTGAGTCAAGCTCCTTATCTGCCTTCTTAAGTTCCTTCTCGGCGTCAGCAAACTCTTTCTTAGCCTTAGCTATACCGGCATTCAGTTCAGCCTGACTTTTGTCGAGTTCGGCCTGCTGCCCTGCTATCTGTTCAAGTCCGGCCTTAACCTGAGCAATCTGCTCGTCAACCGGCATTCCCTGCTCCTTGGCCGCCTCCAGCTGAGCCAGCTGCTCTTCAAGCGTTGCCTTGGACGCATCTATCTGCTTCTGACCATCGTCAATCTGTTTCTGCGCAGCGGCAAATTGTTTCTCGGTTGCAGCCTTATTCTTCTTGTATTTATTAAGGCCCTTCTTGTAGTCCTTGTTACCCTTGTTATATTCGCTGACTCCATCGTTGTAATCAGCCTTCTTGTCGTCCAGCTTGTCCTGTGCCTTGTCCTTCTCCTTGGCGCGTCTCGCAGCCGTAATCCTCTCTGCAAGATCCTCCATCAGGTCCTCGGCACCGGTCAGTTTGGCGTCGAGTTCATTGGAGAAGATATATTCATCTCCATCCAGTTTGATGTACAGCTGAGTGTAATAGTCTGTGTCAAAATCCTCTTCAGGAATATAGAAGAACGAATCCAGCGAACCGTTACCGACTGACGTGCTACCTCTCTCGTAGTCCAGATACAGCGGTGAATTGACAAAGCCTACAATCTCAAATTCCTTCACTGCGAACCTCTTGCGATCGGATTTCTTATTGGAGTCAGAAACCTTGATGGTCTCACCAATCTGATTGAACCTGCTGTCCATTGTGCCGTTATCCACAACGCATTCGCCTGATTTCTCAGGGAGTCTGCCGGATACGAGATTGAGGGAATTGATGCTAATCGGCATTGAAATTGCCTTCATGGCAGACTCAACCTTGTTCTTGCCTATCATCAGGATATCCTGCTCTATGGAAGGTTCAGCTACTGCAACACCATCGGTCTCGAGTGCCATTTTCACACTGTCATCGTCAATTCCATACGTGGAAATAATCTGATAATCGAAAAGCGAGTGATCCCGGAGATATGTGTTGGCTGTCTCCAGCATATCCGGTTTGCACATCTGAAGACCAGAGTAAAAGCCCACGCCAAGAGCGACAATTGCAAGAATTGCCAGATAACGTGCTAATGATGTTTTAATTTCTCTTAACGTGCTCTTTATCATTCAGTATTACTATTTTGAATTCATGTTATTAATGACCTAGCATTCACGCATTTCTCTTCTGATAGTTCGCCACATTATTTACACTCATTGATAGCCTTGATAACAGCCTCGACTTCTTCCTCTTTCGTTGACCACGATGTACAGAATCTTACCAGAGCAGTATCCTCATCCATCCAGTGATCGAGCTCGAAGAAGATATCTGCCTTCTGAAGCGATTCAACAACAGGTCTCTTCAGCTCATAGAACAGCTGATTGGACTGGCTGATAATATATGGCTTGGCACCTATACCATCGAGCGCTGCCTGAATACGCTGGGCGTATTCATTTGCTCGGCGGCATATCTCAAGATACAGACAGTCCTTGCCACCCTGCAGCAGAACATGGAACTGAAGGCCGAGCAACCAGCCCTTGGCTAGCAGCGCTCCGTTCATCTTCATATAGTTCCTGAAGTTGTTCTGTATCATCGGATGCGTTGTAACGAAAGCCTCACCCATCAGTGCACCGCACTTGGTTCCGCCAATATAATAAGCATCTGCAAGCCTTGTAATATCTGCAAGTGTCACATCACAGTCATCAGCTGTCAGGCCATATCCCATTCTGGCACCATCAATATACAGGAAGAGATCAAACTCATCGCAAACCTTACGGATATCCTCGAGTTCCTTCTTGCTGTAAATAGTTCCGAACTCTGTTGGGAAGGAGATGTACACAGCCCTCGGCTGTGTCATATGCTCCTTAAGGTCATTGCGAATGTAGTAATCCGCATTATCATACACCTGCTGAGCTGTTATCTTGCCATCAACAGATGGGATAACGTGAACCTTGTGACCAGTATTCTCAATCGCACCGGACTCATGAACCGCAATGTGTCCGCCATCAGCCGAAATTACTGACTGAAAAGCATGCAGCATCGACTCCATCGCAACGGCATTCATCTGAGTACCGCCAACCAAGAAATGAATCTGTGCCTTATCGCAGTCAATCAGCTCATGAATGTCCTTCTTCGCTGTCTCGCACCATTCATCGCGACCGTATCCAACATATGCATTATCATTATTCTCAATCAGTGCCTTCAGGATTTCAGGATGAGCTCCGCGGCTGTAATCGTTATCAAATTTGTACATTTTCAACTCCTATTTCACCGAAAACAATATTGTTAAACCTGTAAAGACTTCAACGTACTAATCGAACTATGACAAGCCCAGTTTGGCCTGAGCCTGTTTAATATCTGAAACGCCCATCAGAACCACCAAAGCTCCAATGCAGAACTTAACAAGTCCTGACACCAGTGGATACTTCGCCCAGAACAGCGGAGCAACAGCATCTGCGCCCGCCAGAGCCACAGCAACCACCAGCAGCGTTATCAAATTATTCTTAGTGAGTATCTTCTTAATCGGAACATTAGGGAAGAAGGTTTTGGCCGTAACCACAAGCAGTCCAACCAGCACACCAAAACCAACCACTACCGACAGTATGAATGCACCGATTGGCGACGCTACAATCGTCCGACCCAGTATCGAGACAGCCGTCATCAATACCGTGCCAATCGCCCACAGCGGAGTTATTATCAGCAGCCTTACAGCCAACGGCAGCGAAGCTATCGCCTGCTTGATCCTTGAAACAATTCCGCCGCTACCCTTCTTCTCATCGGCCTCTTCATCGTCATCACCATCCGGTATTGCATTGCCGAACTCATCAATATCCATCACAATCGGTGGCTGATTGATACTCTCATGCTTGAGCTCAGGAGTAATCTCATCCACCGCACCGAAGAGCATCCCCGCAGCCAACGAAGCCAACACTGCTACCGTCGCAGTCAGCTTAAGTATCTTGCTCTTGCTTTCCTTATAATGTTTACCCTCTGTTCTACCCATTCTTGTCCATTTCCCTTACGGCAACGCCGTATTCTTCGGCAACGCCGAAATTTAATCGATGAGAACATTCCATCGTAGGAGCCTTGCCGACGGAGATCAATGTTCTCATCCTTACGGCAACGCCGAATTGTAATTGATGAGAACATTATACTATAATTCCTTCGCAAAGTGTTACAAGCTGCAAAGAATGAACTTGCCAAATTTGTCCCTGGTGCCCGGTTCATGATCATTTCTGCATTACTTTGTCCAAATTTGTCCCTGGTGCCCAAGAATAGAAAATACTGCACCATAAAAATGGTGCAGTATTTACATTTCTCGAAAATCGCAACCATTTTCAGGGCTTATTTTTTCCCTATACGCACAAAAGTTAAAATTTGTCACCACTTTAATGGTTGCGAAATTGAAAATTTGCGTCAATAAACACTCGTCATAACACTCGCAGGCGAGATTATCCTATTTCATGTAAGATAATGTCTTATGAGATAATCCGCCAACACTTCATCGCAGCCGGAAGTTCCCGTCTCATACGTAAGAATCAAATTGTCGCCTGGAATGAATCCGATTTTGGCATATTCATCAAGCTTCCAGAGGTTATGCTTGCGATAGCCTTCATTATCCATCATTCCAAGGTGCTCCCATATGTATACTTTGTGTGAGGTTGAATGCATTATCATGAAATCCGGATAAATAGCTTTCCCGCTCACATACAAACGCTGCTCATACTGAAACGCTATGTCATGTCGCATCAGTAGCGCAACTATTATTTGTTCTGATTTGGAGCGCACCTTGAAGCCGGCCTGAGACATGAGTGTTCTTTGATCCTGCTTGGGGGCAATTGATGGATTGGGGTCAGAGAGCCAGCGTTGCAGTTCTTCGTCTTTACCAGCCAAAATCCTAGTCCTTGCCGCGTTCACGAGTCGCCGATGTTCCGACGAAGCGGCAAGATAGTTTTCGGCGTAGTCTTTTCTATTGCAATGTCTCAGATACATATTAATAGCCTTGAGCTCTTCCCTGTCCGCTCTGAGCTCAGCCTCCAGATAGCTCTTGAGCGCCAGCGACTCCGCTTTCTCCTCATCGCTACGAGGAATGTATTTGCGTTTGATCTTCTTATCCGCTGTAGTAAGAATAAACCATTTGTAATTGTCACCATTCCTGAAGCACTGAAGATGTCCGCGAGGTAAATGCTTAATCTTTTTCTCTGTGTTCTTTATGTCAACTTCTATTTGAGTGCGAGCAACTTCCATCTCTTGATAATTATTCATGTAAATCCTTTCTGCAGTAATGCGTGCAAAACACTATATCACATGACTGCCGGAATAGAACGCGAAAAATAAACTCTTTATATTTTAAACACAAACACTTCACATCTAAATGTGTGCTATACTAGTTTTCGAAAGTAACAAACTATTAATCGGCACAGCAGAACAAATGCCGAACACATAGAAAGGATACCCGAATGGCACTTCATATCGTATTCGTGGAGCCGGAGATTCCACCTAACACAGGAAATATTGCACGTACATGCGCGGCAACAGACAGCGTACTTCATCTGGTGAAGCCGCTGGGTTTTAGCCTTGACGAGAAGAGCCTGAGGCGCGCCGGCCTTGACTATTGGCCTTACGTCAAAGTCGAAGTTCACGAGAGCCTCGATGACTTTATGGCAAAATACGGTGACAGACGTCTGTGGCTCGCAACAACCAAGGGTGGCCGGCGCTACACCGATGCCGAATTCCACGATGAAGATATGATACTCTTCGGCCGCGAAACCGCAGGCCTGCCTAAAGACTTCATCGCGGCTCATGCCGACCAGGCAATACGAATCCCAATGAGTGAGTCCACAAGGCTTCGCTCATTCAACCTTGCGAACTCAGCAAACATCATCCTCTTCGAAGCCCTCAGGCAGCTGGACTTTCCGGGCCTCGAATAACGCACACTTACGCACGTTCGCATTATGACACCAAACGAAAAAACTTCCGTTTCGCCAACGGAAGTTTTCATTTTGCCTGATAGATTAAGCCCTGGTCTCCTAGATCTCAGCGATAAACTCAATCTCGCAAAGAACACTCTTAGGCAGCTGCTTAACAGCCACACATGAGCGTGCAGGCTTGTCAGTGAAGTATTTTGCATAAACCTCATTAAATGCCGCGAAATCGCCCATATCTGCCAGGAAACAGGTAGTTTTGATAACCTTAGTGATATCAGTTCCAGCGCCCTCGCACAGAGCCTTGGCATTCTTGCATGCCTGCTCAGCCTGCTCAGTGATGTTCTCTCCTACGATTGCTCCTGTTGCAGGATCAAATGGGCACTGGCCGCTCGCAAACATGAGATTGCCAACAACCTTAGCCTGTGAATATGGTCCGATAGCACCAGGTGCCTTGTCTGTACTAATAGTCTTCATATCATACCTCCACTGTGAAGCCTGTCCCCAATTAGCCGTTTGGCCAAAATGGGTTGACCCTCATTAGCCTATTCGATTATTGCTGTTTCGCCGTATACTTTAGGCTCTTCAACTACAGCTTCTTCAACTGTGAGGATTGCGTCCTCTACCTCAGGCATTACAGCATTTTCGATTGCAATCTGAGATGTTCCGTGCATTCTCCAGTCATTCTCACCGTAATCGATCTCGATACCTCTGTATCTCTTCATACCTGTTCCAGCAGGAATCAGCTTACCGATCATGACGTTCTCCTTGAGACCCTCGAGCTTGTCAGTCTTACCCTTGATGGATGCGTCTGTAAGAACTCTTGTTGTCTCCTGGAATGAAGCTGCTGAGAGGAATGAAGTTGTAGCAAGAGCTGCCTTAGTGATACCAAGGAGCTGTCTGTTAGCAACACATGGTTCCTCGCCCTCTTCGAGAGCAGCATTAGCTTCTTCGATCTCGAGTCTTGAGTACTGTCCACCTGGGAGCAGATTAGTATCTCCAGGTTTCTCAACTCTGTACTTGGAAAGCATCTGGCTAGTGATGATTTCAACGTGCTTGTCGTTGATGTCTACACCCTGTGATTTATATACTCTCTGTACTTCCTTGAGGATGTACTCATATACGCCCTGAACACCTACAAGTCTCATGATGTCGTGTGGATCAAGAGGTCCCTTAGTGATCTGGTCACCGGCCTTGATGTTCTGACCAACCTCGACAACGATTCTTGCACCGAATGGAACGATGTAGTTGCGATCTCCGCCATCTTCTCTAACAACAACATCTGTCTTGTTGTCTTCTCTTGGCTCGATAGCGATAACCTCACCGTCGCCCTCGCAGATTTCAGCAAGTCCCTTAGGTTTACGAGCCTCGAACAGCTCCTCAACTCTAGGCAGACCCTGAGTGATATCTGATCCGGCTACACCACCGGTATGGAATGTTCTCATTGTCAGCTGAGTACCCGGCTCACCGATGGACTGTGCAGCGATGATACCAACAGCCTCACCAGGCATTACCATCTTGCCTGTTGCCATGTTCTTACCATAGCACTTAGCGCAGAGTCCTCTCTTAGCACGGCATGTCATAGCAGATCTGATCTTAACTGTCTCGATACCACGCTTCTGAATGTCCTCAGCGATGTCATCTGTGATGTACTCGTTAGCTGCGATAACTACCTCGCCTGTTGCAGGATCTACAACATCCTCGATAGTGTATCTGCCTGCGATTCTCTGGGCGAGCTCCTCAATCAGCTCCTTACCATCTCTGAATGCGCGTACCTCGATACCCTCAGTAGTTCCGCAGTCATCCTCGTTGATGATAATGCTGTGTGAAATATCTACAAGTCTTCTTGTCAGATATCCGGAGTCGGCTGTTCTAAGAGCTGTATCTGTCAGACCCTTACGAGCACCATTGGATGAAATGAAGTACTCCAGAATTGACAGACCCTCTCTGAAGTTGGACTTGATAGGAATCTCTACAGTATGTCCTGCAGCGTTAGCCATCAGACCTCTCATACCGCCGACCTGGCTGATCTGAGATTTGTTACCTCTGGCTCCGGATGTGGACATGATGTACAGGTTGTTCATTGTACCAAGTGTGCTCATCAGAGCGTTGGATGTCTCTTCTGTTGCGTTCTTCCATGTAGCGATTACGGAGTTATATCTCTCCTTGTTGCTCATGAGACCACGTCTGTACAGAGCTTCGTATGTATCGACCTTCTTCTCTGCCTCAGCGATAATTTCCTTCTTAGCCTCAGGCACCTCCATGTCGGAGATACTGATAGTTACAGTGGAAACTGTTGAGTAGTGGTAGCCGATATTCTTGATATAGTCGAGCATCAGAACTGTGTCTGTGTTGCCGTGAACCTTGAAGCATGCAGCGATAATCTTACCGAGTTGCTTCTTAGCACAGAGGAAGTCAACTTCCAGTCCGTATGGATCCTTCTCTCTGTCGACAAAACCGAGATCCTGTGGCAGTCCCTGGTTGAAGATGAAACGGCCAACCGTAGACTCTACGAGCTGTCCAGGGTCTTCGTCGTTCAGTTTGCGACGAACTTTGACCTTGGCATGGATACCTACAACGCCCTCCTGATATGCCATGAGCATCTCATCCATATCTGCGAAGCACTTGCCGTCGCCCTTGTCAGCAGGAGTGTTTCTCTCCTCTGTACCAGGGTGAGTCAGGTAGTAAGTACCCAGGATCATATCCTGTGTAGGGATAGTGATTGGTGATCCGTCCTTAGGTGCCAGGATGTTGTTAACTGAGAGCATGAGATATCTTGCCTCAGCCTGTGCCTCTACTGACAGAGGTACGTGAACAGCCATCTGATCTCCGTCGAAGTCGGCGTTGAATGCAGTACA
>JAZUDV010000042.1:0-50699 GCA_045639825.1 Anaerovoracaceae bacterium | reverse complement strand
GGACTACGTCTCATAAGTAAAGAAGTCCTCGCAAGGCGAGGACTTATCAGTTGTTTGGATTATTATTTGAATTGAACCGCCGTGTGCCGAACGGCACGCACGGTGGTGTGAAAGGGGCTACTTGTTAGCCCCTATTCGATTGAATTAACCTCAGCAATAGATAGCAGCCCAAGGGCTTAGGTTCATACAAGCCAAGTCTGTTTAAGTGTTTGTTTAACTGTCTAGAAATCCATTGAGATTATTCCTTTAAGGCCCAAACATCTTGCAATTTCATCCCACATTTCATCTGGGTAATCCATATTTAATGCAGTGACAATTGCATACTCGTATTTGAATAGAATATCAACGATATTGCTCAAATCGCATACTAGGCTTATGTCATAACCGGTGCTTGTGATTCCTTTTATGCTCACAAGATGGCTTTCCACGTCGCCTTTAACTGCTAGAAGTTTGTTCTCCAAGTCTGTTACGAGCTTGGCAATTACGACCTTTTCATCTTCAACAGTTGTTTGGTTTTGTGTTTTGCTTGTATTTTCGCTTATAGGTTTACTCATATTTTCTCCATCTAGTTAAGTATTAAGTTTAACAATTGGTGGCTTGTATGAGTTAAGCCCTCGGGCGGGGCACAGAATTGAGAAAATGGATATATAGTATATCTATATATCTTCGCTTTCGCTATTGATATATTTACAGGGAGTTTCGGCTCATTTTCGCATACACGCGACGAATGCCACGACGAATGCCATGACGACTCCCACGACGACTCCGCAGCTCACACTATTCGATATCGCAAATCATCAAGTAAGTTTTCTGCAGAATCTTCACCGCGTCACGGTACTTGTTACGCTGCGCTTCATCTTTAGCCTCGAAGGCTTTGTCTGTGTACTCGTCAATCTTTTTGATTAACTGGTCTTTAAAGTTAGTTTGTTTACTAGGCATATTTTTCTCCTTTCAGCACTGTAGTAGGTATAGTTATCTCAACATCTCCTACGAAACGGTAGGTGATATACTCATCGGCAACGATCACTTTGTCTATAGTAGATCTAAAAAGTTCGCCATTAAAAGTATCAATATTTTCGGTATGACTAAGCATATCCATTATTTTGTTTATGCTATAGATTGATCCACTTATCTTCTGATTTTTATTATTTATTTTATTAATATTGCTGATATTCTCGTTAATCTTATTAAGAGTGTGCTGCATTTCTTGTACTAGGGAATTATCTTCCTCGAAATCGCCAATCATGGCAGAGAGCTGGTGCAGCTTGTTATATGAATCCTCGGCCTGTTTATATAATTTAGCAATATTGCTCTTAGCGTCCGATTTGCCCAAATCTTCTTGTATATCCACCATTTTTTGCCCGTATTTCGCCGTATAGTGGCTTCTGTCCGCCAATAATTGCTTAACTGCATGGACATACCCTAATTCAATAATATCCTGCCTATAATTAACTAATTGGCATTGTTCATAATTATCATAGTTATACTTGTTGCCACATACCCAGATATCGTATTTAATCTTGCCTCGGCAGTTCCAAACTCGGTGGGTGAGTTTCTTGCCACAGTTAGCACAATAGAGTTTTCCAGACAGTGCAGATCTATTGGCACTCTTTTGGTTAGCCGTTGATCTTTCTTTGATTAGAGATTGCACATAATTAAAAGTCTCTTTATCTATGATGGCGGGGTGATGGTTCTCGATATAAGCCTGGAACTTTTGGCCGGTATTCTTCCGACGTTTTTTATCTAGGTAACTAGTCGTATAATATTTCGAGGTAAGGACATCGCCCATATATTTTTCATTGGTCAAGATGCTACGAATTGTGGCAGCACTCCAAACATCTTTATGGGCAGGGGTAGGTATGTGACGCTCTGTAAGGTATCTGGCGATATAGGTTGGAGTCTTTCCGTCGATATACATTTTATAGATCTTGCGGACCACTTTAGCTTCTTCCTCTATGATTACCGGGTCGCCGTTAGCGTCGTTTTCATAGCCTAAGAAATTTGCACAATTCATATATACGTCACCAGCGCGAGCTTTTTTCTCGTATGCCCAACTGACGTTTGCGGCTAGACTGCGGCTCTCTTCTTGAGCTAGGGTGCTCATAATACCAAATGACGCTTCACTCCTGCCTTCAAATGAGGAGATGTTCTCTTTTTCGAATTGCACCTCTACGCCGTACTCCTTTAATTCATTAACGATCCTAATCGAATCTGCAGTATTACGAGCAAACCTGGAAACAGATTTACAAAGTATTAAATCAATCTTGCCAGCTTTGGCATCGGCAATCATGATTTTGAAGCCTTCACGATGCTTAATCGAGGTTGCCGATATACCTTCGTCCGCATAAATACCAGCAAACTCCCATTCTGGGTTTTGTCGTATATATCTGCTATAATATTCAATCTGGCGTTCATAGCTGGATTGTTGTTCTTCTAATTCCGTGGATACACGGGCGTAAGCGCAAACTCGTTTTCGTCTATTAGGGTCCCATGTATTTGTCGCGTATAGTGGTTTAGTTGCTTCAATAATCTGTACTCTAGACATGGCATGCCTCCTTTCTCTTCGCCAAGGCTCTTTGTCTAGCTGCTTCTTTCATCTCTGGAGTCCAGCTGTCTTTTCTGGATGGCAGAGCCCAAGTTACAGTGACATTTGGAATAATATCTATAAATTCAAACTCTATACGTTCTTCTGGCAATCTAGCCAAGATATCATTTACGAAATCGTTCTTTGGGTCAACGACCAGAACGCTTCGGCCAGCCTTGATATCTTCAAGAGCAAGATTCAGCATCACGGTACTTTTACCCGAGCCAGTAGGGCCCATGATAAATGTATGCTCTAATGAATCTTTTGGGGTGATTTGTTCGAGCTCAAATGGACGAGCCCAGATTAATTCTTCGAAGACTAGCGGAGCGTTTAACTGTTTACTTTTCATAACAGTTACCTCCGTTTAGTACCCCTGATCCTTTCGCCGTTTCAATAAACGATATGCGACGATCGTACCAGCGATTATTACTAGGATCAGTATTACCCACCAGTTCCGGGCAATGAATAGAAGGGTGTATTTCAGGAGTGCGATAGTAACGATTGTTACTACGAGCAACTCGATGAAATAGGTGAAACAACCTTTTGGCTCTGGTTCGCGAATATAACGCATTACTCATCACCAACCTCCTCCCAAGAATACTTCGGAACAGGGTAGCCGGGTATTACGATATCCGATCCTCCGGGAGCCTCAAAACCCCAGACGTCGTAGCCAGGAATTCGCTTTCTGGCGAACATCTCCAGGCGATTACCATCGGGCCTCATGCGGTGGATGACCGCATAACTCTCTAAGGGTTTTTCGCTGTGCATAGATGTGACAGGATAGAAACCCCAGTTAGGTTGCCCCTTGAAAGCGGTACTGGATGAACCTTTAGTGGCCAGGATCATAAACTCAGATGTATTTCTAAGCATGTTTCCGAGTCCCATGCGGTTCTTTACCCAGGTAAAGATTCCGGAATAATGGAGTCCCCAGTTGTCTAACAAATCCCACGCATAGGGGAGACAGTTAGACGGAATCCAGAGCCAGAAATGGCCTTTTGGTTTCAACATCTCACCAATTGGCAAGTTGCGGATTTCTTCCATGGTCATGAGATCGTAGTGACGGATTGCTCCGCGCCCAGGATCTCTATTTCCTACATCCCAGGGTGGGTCTGCGAGGATAACATCGTACTGTACTGGGTTTCCGTTTCTGTCTAAAGCCTGTCGAGGAAGTTCAGCCTTAGGAACGGTATGGATAGTAGGTTGCTTTTTCATAGCTTCCTCCTTTCTGTTTACGCATTTTGGTCTGCGTATAGTTAAAGTTGATATTATTGTTATGGATAACCATTTTGGTTTTCCTTTCTGCTCATAATGAGCGTTAAAGTTGATATTGGTTTTAACATTGCCTAGCAGGTTGTTATTAAATCTGTAAGCTCTTTTGTCAACTGCTAGGCAATGTTTCGCTTGAGTTGTCAACCCAAGCATGAGCTGTATTATAGCACGTATTTTCGATTTTAAAGGATTTGTCCGATAACCGTCACATGATATGACGGTTATCGGAAAATAGTGGGGTGTAAAGCGCTCATGCTTAGGTTGACTTTACGCTTTTTTGTGGTGATAATATGCGCCAAAAGTACTACTCACGGTCCTGCATCATACGTGCAGTTTCGTGCATTTGGTGAGCCAAAGCTTCCTCTGCTGCTTCATTATAGAGCTGGTTGTAATAGCGATCGGCAAGATAGTCTGCCTCTACGAGAGCCTTGTCGTGCTTGTAGCGAAGCTTGTCTACGAGTGGTCTTACGTAGTGCTTGCCAAGGTAAGCGCAACCAACCAAGAATGCGATATAGAGTGCTAAGATTAGTAAACCTTTGATTGTCATGATAATTACCTCCTGTAATTTCTGTTGCGTGAATTGGGGATAAAAGGATTATTAGTATTAGGTCTGCCGAAGCTTCTAATAGTTTCACTGGAGCTCTCTACGAAGCTCTCGAGCAAAGCCTGGTAGTAATCTGCTCCGGCAGGATCCTGCTGCATGAGCTGCTGCTCGTAGCCAACCAGTTTCGACGTATTATCCATCGCCACAGCAGCCAGTCTGGCGCGGTTATCCTCGATTTGTTCACCAAGGACGATCTGTCTGTTGATAGACCTTTCTCTTACTCCAAAGAGGGGTGAGCGCCTCGGCTCCGCAGCTGCAGGATAGTTTGAGAAGCGAGGTGGAGTAGCTGGTGGGTAATAGGCTCCATTTGGGTAATGGGTTACATCTGGGTAATATTCGTTTGGATCCGTTACCACATACTCCACATCTTGGTAGCCGTTATTGGTACCGTGATAGTTATCTTGGAACATGGCTAGCTCCTCCTAGATAATGCTTTCTTTAGGGCATAGAGCTTTGCTTTCATGTTGGTAATGACCAGCGCAAGAACGATGTTCAGTCCGAGAGAGATAACCAACATGATAGATGTGATCATTTCAGAATTGTTCATAGTTTCCTCCTTTTACTGGAACGAAAAGCGGCAGGAATGAGCAACTTTTGCTAATCATCCTGCCGCTTATTACGTTCACTATTAGTGATATTTGATTATGTTGGCAATTAGGTTGGTGCCAGTGATACTGGCATATACTCCAGAGCTTGCCAATTCTATCTGGAGTATGAAGTGTTTAAGAAAGGATGATTATGCAATCGTATGTTTTAGGAAGGAAGAGAAAGAGTCCCAGATGAGGGACAAAACTTGCTCTTTTCATGCTCAATATATCAGCGTATAATCTGGATGTAAATACCATTTGACAATGAACAGCACAATTTCTTTAGTGACTAAATTTATGTTAAATTTATCAGACAGTGGAGTGATATTATGGCAAAAAAACCAGTGGAAAAGACCGAATTAAGCATAGAGATGGGCAACAGAATAAAAGAAGCCCGAAAGAAACGAAACATAGGCTCAGTTGGGAAACTTGCAAAATTACTAAACTATACTCGCCAGACTGTATCTGGTTGGGAGAATGGTGTCCCTATTGCCAATCTTGAAGTGTTAAGAAAATTATGCGAAATACTTGATTGTGATATTGGGTACTTGTTCGGCGAATACGATAGCTATCATATCAAACAGGCAGGCATAGGAGAACGAACTGGGCTTGAGGAGTTCTCAATAGAAACTTTGCAAAGAGATAAAAAGAAAGTAGATAATTCTGAATTGGGTCCTGTAGACTATAAAATAGAATTGAAATTTATAAACGACTTTATTATAGCTTGTGGCAGAATATACCCTAAAATGGAAACGCTGCTAAGATTTGAACAGTATCTTTATAGGCTAGATAGAGCTCCTTATGTAACATATTATTTGAGAGCATACAGTGAAAGGATGAAGACGATAACTAGTGATAGACAGTTGACTTGGTATGGTCCATCGTATACAGATCCTGCATATTTAGATATTATCAAGGATATGATGGAAAAAGATGGTATTGTTCTTGACGAGAAAGCAGAAAAGAAAATGATAGCCAATGCAAATAGATTTTGGTACTGCCAACAATATAACAAAGAGGAACTAAACTTCGAAATAACTTATAGTCTTATTAAATTTATTGAGCGGTTTATAGATAGACATCTTGACTATGAGTTGAATACGTTTAAGGATAGAAAGTAGATCAGGTGCTTATGTGTAGTAGGTTTGAAAATGCCTTATCCACAATTCCACAGGCAAAAAATTCCACTCCAAGGTTACAGGGGTGGGATTTGGGTTGAAGGAAGGTTTCTAGGTAAGTACGAAGCAAAGGAAGACAAGCTAGTCTTAAATTATAAGTGCATGGGAACTCGCGTGACAATAAGACAGCATTACTGGTCTTCGAATGCATGGGAGTGAAGACAGGCAAGGGGCACTCTAGCTACCAGATAGACAGCGTAACGAGTAGACCCAGCTCGATATTAAACTTATACTTGCTCTTTTAATCATTGCAATAAAAGTAATCATAATGACCAAACGAACTGGGTTGCATTGGTTTTGGTTTGTTAATTCATTACATCAATAGCGCTTTCTTGATTATTAGTTTTCTCGTGCTGGATATGAGTCGAAGAGGACACATTCGACTCTTCTAGGTGTTTTCTTAGCAGATTTATTTCCATATGCATTTTGGCGATGGAAACATCCAGAGAATATGATGCATTAGTACCGACGCATTCATCAATAATTACGATTAAAGCATCCAAATAATCTTGGATGTTTTTATTTTTGATGTCAATTTTCTTTAGACTCTTTCCCACAACAAATGGCAGAGTGTACACTAGCGCTACCTTAAGTTCAGACAGATCATCATCTCTGAAGCAGCGGAAGATATAGACAGCATAATCTTGAATACACCAGAAGAAATGTAGACAGAAATTATGAATTGCTACGTCTTCGCTGAGAGGACCAGACCTAAAGAATTCATCGCAGACATTGGATAGATTGTGGGCTAGGGTTGATGCCCAGCTGGAATGCTTATGTGTGGCTTGCGTCGTTTGGCAGGACAAATCTTCTGGACGAGCATGGTCCATTAATGGCTCGTTTTTAGCTGATTTATGTTGAAGTTTGCTCATGATTATATGGTAATACAAAGAATCCAGAATAATGAATTTGCAGAATAACCGTCACATTATGTGACAGTTATTTGATAATTTCAGGATTTCTATATTTGTGTGGTTTAATGAGTGTAGATATTAGATTTAATAATATTAACAAACATAAGGATTACAATGGCAGGTAACAAACTTAATATCAAAAACTATAACAAGTTCAAGCAACTTGTGATTAGTTATGATGGTAGCATTGAAAAGCTATTATCTCTAGATAGCAAAGAAATTGCCAAGCTAGCTGGTATTAGAACAGGCTGGTTTTACAGAATGGGTAGACCAGCGGCATTGTTAGATGAATGGAAGAAATCTGTCATTGCATTATCCCGAAAAGAATACGAACGGCGGATATATGGAAATAGAATTGATAAAAAAGCAAACGCCGTATTGAAGGCTTTAACGATGGATGATTACATTTTTACATACATGATGAAAAGAAAAGATTTAGATTTTTTGTGTGAACTGCTTGAGTTCTTCAGAGAAGATGTGCAGGAGAGATATCTTAATGTAGTTTGCTTGAACGTCATGCTGATGTTTACTAACTGCTGTCAAGGATATGGCGATAAGGCATACCAACGTTATAAAACTATTCATCCAGACTACGACGAAACCTTCGACATCTTTGTAAATAAAATTAAAAAATATGGGAGAGATAATGATGGTGATCAACAACAAGCAGCGTAACTGGATAAAAAAAGCTAAAAAGTAGGCAAGTCACTGGCATCTCCTGACGATGAGTCATATCCCTGCCTACTGCTAATGTTATATCACTTTATCTTAACGTTTATTTATCAACCTTGTTAAAATGCAATGTTTATGCGGTGCAATTAAACTATCTGTTCAATATTTAAGGTTTACTACATCCACAGGTTAGTTATCTAAGCGTCCTGGCACAGCCTATAATTCCTTCCGGGAGGTAATTGTCATGGACAAAGAAACAGTAAACAAAATCATAGATTTAATAACGGCAAGATTTGAAGAGAACTTAGTAAGACGGGCAGACTGTGGTGGGGACGTAGATATTCATGAAGCTTGGGATATGGTGGTAAAGGAGGATGATTGGATAATGCGCACTATCCTAGAAATGTCCGTTTAATTACCTAGGATAAATGGTGTCGCTCATGCTATAATTACGATATGTTTTATTCAATGATTACGAAGGCACGTGATGTCTGGTACAAATCAGAATCATGTACGGTTAACAACTTAATAGAGTATATTGAAAACCGAGGTATGATGAGAGACGCACAACTGGATGCGATCAAAACATATCTCTATCTTAAAGTAGCTTGTAATAATAGACCTCTGTATGCGTTATTTACTGAGGGCTTTTTTAATACCTTGGACTTAGATGCTGTTGAATTGTCTAGTGCCAGTCGCCAGAAGCTGGTAAATAATCCAGCACTTGCAGCAATGTACGAATATGCTGTATCTAAGAACGACGCTGGTGAGCAAGCATCAGAAAAACTAGAGCGAGCTATCAAAAAAAATCCCGGTGCTATTAATCCGGAAGATTTCTTTAGAAAAGCTTTCTATGACGTAACTTATTCGGATTATTTGTATAGCTTGCCAATGGGTGCTGGCAAAACCTATTTAATGGCGGCATTTATTTATTTAGATCTTTACTTTGCTCATAATGAACCAAACAACCCAGCCTTCGCGCACAACTTTATTGTTTTCGCACCATCTGGACTCAAGTCGTCTGTCATACCAAGCCTTAAAACCATCCAGCGTTTTGATTCAAGTTGGATCTTGCCAGAACCTGCTGCAACAGACGTTAAGCGCATGATGACTTTCGAAGTTTTGGACCAGAACAAGACTCAGAGTAAATCAAACAAGACTAAGAATCCGAACGTACAGAAGATTGCAAATCACCAGCCATTGTCTGAATTATTTGGTTTAGTTGCCGTGACCAATGCCGAAAAAGTCATCTTGGATCGTATTGAAGAGAAGAAGGGGCAGATTAATATGTTCGAATCTAGCGATGACGAAAAGGATCGCCAGGCTAATGAACTACGAAACCTAATCGGCAAACTGCCATCACTCGCTATCTTTATCGACGAGGTACATCACGCCGTATCTGATGAAATTAAATTACGTGCAGTAGTAAACCGTTGGGTTAAAGACAATACTATTAATTCTGTGGTTGGTTTTTCTGGAACTCCATATTTAGAGAAAACCGAAAAAATACAAGTGTTAGATGACTTATCTGTTGGTACAGATGAGATTTCAAATATCGTTAATTATTATCCGCTGGTAGATGGTATTGGTAATTTCTTGAAGAGACCAATCCTTAAAATCTCGGATACTCCAAACAGCGATTTGATCATTGAGAATGGCGTCAGAGAGTTTTTAGATCATTATAAAGACACCGTTTACAAGGGTGGGTTAACAGCAAAGCTCGGTATTTATTGCGGTACTATCGAAAAGCTCGAAGAGCGAGTTTATCCACTTGTTGCTAGCATTTGCGAGGAATATGACATTGGATCAGAAGCTATTCTAAAGTTCCATAAAGGCAATCCGGCATACCCAATGCCAGCAGATAGCCAACTGGAATTTGAAGCCTTGGACACTTCTTTATCCAAGATTAGAATTGTTCTATTGGTACAGATTGGTAAAGAGGGCTGGGACTGCGTCAGCCTTACCGGCATCATCCTTTCACAAGAGGGAGACTGCCCGAAGAAGATGGTGCTGCAGACATCCTGCCGTTGTTTGAGACAGGTAGAGAAGCATGCAGACGAAACGGCTATCATCTGCCTGAATGAGTATAACGCTGGAATCCTAGAGGAGCAGCTAGAAAAGCAGCATCATATCACCATTAAAGAATTTGAAACCGGTGGCGCTGGTTATACTACCATTTTGCGTTATGATCGTACTAAACACTTAAAACTTCCGAAGGTAGACTTTTACCAGCTGAAGATTAATTATGATACACAAACTTTGGAAGCTGCAGATCCTGCAAATAGTATTCCTCAAGTTGCAGACGATGCCATGGTAAAGAAGAGTATAGTTCGTACTACAGATTTTTCACTAAATGAGATTGAGAATACTGTAGACGACGAAGAACGTGGCGATAAGTTAGCAACATTTAATGGCTGGCTATACGAGATTACTAAAGGCAGTTTCGGCAGTTTAACTATGACCAAGCTTTTAGAATACGAGTCGTTGCTAAAACCAATCTTTGAAAAGATTACAGTAGACAATGACGGTTCAACCGTATTTAGCTCGAAGTATGATGTTAATAAGATCAATGCAAATATCCGTAAGGCATTTGCAGAAAAACGTGATTTCACTTCTACAGAAGAGTTAGTGCCAGAAGAATCTAGCCTACTTAATATTGCCAACTTTAAATCCGAGATACAGACAAATAGTCCAGAGAATTATATTCCAAAGCAAGATGAAGTAGGCAAAATCATCAAGGCAGACGAAGGTAAGCTGAAGTTGGATAAAAGAACAGCAGACATAATTAAGAATCTCGAAGATACAGACAATTATGATCTAGCAAACTCATTACGTAGCCAGTTTACTGCAGACGAGAACAAAGACCGAACATACCACTATATACCGTATAAAACGGATAGCAGCTTTGAGCAGAGGTTCTTTAATGAAATACTCAGTTTGCCAGAAATCAAAGATTATAATCTTGAGGTATATTACAATGGCGATCGCGCTATGACAGAGTTCAAGATTAAGTGCTACAAGAAGTCCGGTAACAGATGGAACTATGTCGGAATGTATACACCAGATTTCCTGATTATCCAACGAGAAAAAAAGAAGATTTCGAAGATAGTGATTGTCGAAACTAAGGGCGAAATATATGCGAATGATCCAAAGTTTATAGACAAGAAGCTGTTCATGGAGACAGAGTTCACCAAGCAAAACAACCAGAAAGCTGGCTATAACAAATTTGAATATCTCTATCTTGAGGATAGCCTAAGTAAAAGTGAAAGAATTACATTAGCTCACGATAAAATAAAACAATTCTTTGGAGGAGAAGGTAATGCCAATTAAATATGTACCATTTGTACCAGAGCCAATTGAAGGCCAGGCAGTATTACAAAACTTTAAACGCATTCTTAAATATCGTGGCGCTGATGATATGTCCATGATATTGGAGCGTGGAATGCCTTTGTATGAGGTAGAAAAGGAAGAAACTGTTAGCGACAATCCAGACAACAATATGCTCATTCGTGGTGAGTGTGTTTCGGCATGTGCCTACCTCAAAGATCAGGGCATTAGTGTAGACCTGGTTTATATTGATCCTCCATTTGCTAGCGGCGCAGATTATGCTAAAAAGGTTTATGTTCGTCGTAATCCTAGGGTTGCCGAAGCTATTGCTCAGGCCGAAGAAGAGTTGGATATCGAGGAGCTAAAAGCTTTCGAGGAAAAGATGTATGGTGACGTCTGGGACAAAGAAAAATACCTCAACTGGATGTATGAGAATCTTGTGGCTATCAAGAGCGTGATGAGCGAAACAGCAAGTATTTATGTACATCTGGATCATCATATCGGACACTATGTGAAAATATTAATGGATGAGATTTTTGGGGAGGATAACTTTAGGAATGAAATAATATGGCAACGCTTTACATTTCATTCAGATGCTGACAAGTTTGGAGCAGTCCATGAGTCTATTTTCTATTATTCTAAATCTGCGGATGACTATATCTTCAATAAATTGTATCTACCATTTGATCCAAAATATATTGAAAAACGATTTAACCAAGTTGATAAAGATGGCAGACAATATGGAACCTCAGATTGTACTGCTCCTGCTCATGGAAATGTTGGCAAAGCGATGTACTTTGGCGACCAACTGCTCACACCTCCTAGTGGTGCCATGTGGCGATTCAGCCAGAAAAATATTAATAAAATGATGGATGAGGGTAGAATTGAATTTACCGCAAACGGACAACCTCGCGTCAAAAGATATTTGGACGAAATTGAAGGCAAGGCTGTGCATACTCTTTGGAATGATATTAATCCTGTAAACTCTCAAGCTGATGAACGTGTTGATTACGCTACTCAAAAGCCAGAAGCTCTCTTGGAGCGCATCATCAAAGCCTCGTCTAACGGAGGTATGCTTGTTGCCGATTTCTTCGGCGGTAGTGGCGTTACTGCTGCCGTTGCCAACAAATTGAATCGCAAATACATTCATTGCGACATTGGCATCAATTCTATCCAGACTACTCGTGATCGCTTGATTGGTGATGGTGCTAGCTTTGATATCTTAGAAATTAACGATGGGGTATCCTTATACCGTAACCCAGTTCAAACAATGGACAAAATAAAGACACTTATTCCAGGGCTCAAGAATGAAGACTCGCTCGATTCTTTCTGGGAAGGAGCGATCTCAGATAGTAAGCTTGGCATGGTGCCAGTATACGTTCCAAATCTGATGGATAGCACTTCAAAGCTACTGGATAGAGTTACGATGAATCGTATCATCCACCAGGCTATTCCGGATTTAGACAGCAGCATTAAAAAAGTAATCGTTTACTACGTAGACATTACAGACGAAGAAGACATTAATAAGTTCATCGCCGAGGACGATAGTACTACTGTTGAAATTGAGCTTAGAGATCTTAAAACAATTTTAGACGATGTTGTCGTTAACGATTTTGTCGATTTCTCCATCGATAAAGGTGACGACTATGCCGTTTCAATCAATAGGTTTGCTAGTGATAGAGTAATGCAGAAGATATTGGAGTTCAATAACAAGGCTATACTCAATGCTGCTAAGGGTAAGAAATTTAAACCTATTGAGATTAGCAATGAAGGTCTTGAGCTAATAGAGTGGCTAAGTTTAGATTGTACTAGCAAAGATGGCGAATGGCACTCAGACAGCGAGATTAAGATAGATAAAAAAGGTTTCGTAATTATTAATGGCGAGAAGACTAGCGATTTCTGGGATGGTACTATCCATAGCGACAAACAGCCACTTAGATTAAAAATACGAAACATTTGTGGGGATGAGTCTATTGTGGACTGCTAACCACTATCAAAATCGCACGTATTTTAGTAGGATGATTAAAGTAGAACTAAGATAGACAGGTGGATAGAAAAACAGAATTAGAAAATATCATAGTAAATTGTTGCGAGAATTCATCCATATACTATGATGGTCGATTTCCGGCGGTTAAGTATTTGTGTGGACAAGGCAAGGTTGTATTTATAGAACAAAGCCGCATGCTAGATTACGTGGTAGAGATGATACCTAATTATGATCCGCAGACGGACGAACCACTTCTGATGGATTTATTACGCAACGGGGACAAGGTAGACGGTTGTGAATCACATGAATACCAAGACTGTCACTACTGTTACACGTTTATGTTGAAGGTGGCATGGAAATAGGACAACTACTTTTGATATAAGTAGTATTATTCAAATGACACTATATTATCTTAGGAGCATTTATGATGGAATCTGGAACAAAGAAGAAATTAACTATTGTCGTTAATAATGAAACTAGACAGTATGGAGAGCTGTTGCTGGCTCTCACATTAATGAAAGATGACATGAAGAACAACGATGGTACCACAACAGAAGTTGGAATTAAAGACGAGTCTGTTGAAGCTATTGTTTGGGACGAAAAGATTTATCTAGACAACCAGCCTAAGATTGCTGCTACTCAGAAAATTGTCTTTGTAGGTAGGATGAATTCAACAGACGCTATTATCAACAACTTTAATTGCAGTGATAAGTTTGCAGAATATGGCATTAGATGCGGCTGGCTTGGTAACAAGGCTGTAATCTATGTTAATGATGATTCGTCACTCATGAGGAAGAACAATTATAATCTATTTGTTGATGATTATATTAAGTATCTGAATAATGTAGGCACAGATTTTACTCTTGCCCAGAATATTGAAAAAGGCAACTTCAAATTAGACAATTATGAACAAAATGTAGAACAAATCCAGAAAGGTTTGAATACGATTGCAGATACGGCAATAAAATTGGTAGGCAAGAGAGCACAGTTAGCTGGCGCCGAAACCACAAATGAAACCGAGCTAGCTGATACGAACAAAGGCGTTACTGCCGGAGTTGCAAAGGCTCTTGCGTTGGTTTATACACCACTTCAATTTTCTAACGATGTAAGAATTGGAAAAGTTAAGACCGTGAAAAAAACTGATGTCAAGGATATGCAGTACAGATTTGCAGTTACTCATTTCTATTACGATATGATGCGCAAATTTATGGAGTAGGATAGATGGCTAAATCTTTTGCAGATGGCTTTAAATATGTAAATGAAAATACAGCTGCACCAGCAGCTGTTTCTGTTTCGGATGCATGGATTGATGAGATCCAAGGAAAAATCGATGGACTTGCACCGGAGCTGGTTAAGCTTGCAGAGCAGAAGAATCTACAAAATATAGATTTTCTCAAAGGCTTTATCGCCGAGGAGTGGCATAATTATACCTTCAATCTTGATGCACAATTACACGGTGATGAATTAACCGTTCTCGCAGATAGACCAGATGTAAACACCTTCGCATCGCCAGACATCACCATAGGAGACAAACAGTTTTCCTTAAAGTACTATAACTCTGGTAAAGCTAGTGCTGATGCACAGGCCTATACTGCATGGCAAAAGTATCTCCAGGAGGTAAAGAAAGGTAATGATATTACCCTGGAAGAGTTCTGCGAAGATAAAAATATAGATATTGATACGGTAAAGATGTCTATGTATAACGGCATGACCAAGGTGATTCCATCGGATATGCTGGAGGATGCAAAGGAATACTTAACAAGAAGAGTATTAAAGCTGGAAAATAATCTTAGCCCAACAGCAGAAACAGAAATACTGGCTAAACGTTACCGAGAGGTGCTGGAGTCACTGGATGATGTTATACGGGATAATGACGGGAATAAATCCATCCAGCTTACCGAGAAACAAGCGGTAGCGCTGGCAAGAGCAGCCAATGGACACGACGGTGAAAAAATAAAGAATGAACTGCTGAAAGAGTGCGGTTTAGATCTGAATGCTATTCTAAACGAACAAGATTTGTATCATGAGGCTCTCAAAGCCGGAGTGTCAGCGGCAAAGCTTTCTTTAATTATCTCACTGGCACCAATAATTGCAGATGTTATTACGCAACTTATTCGGGATGGTGAAGTTGATCCGGATATGTTAAAGCAACAGGGACTTAATGCCTTGACGGCAACTGCACGTTCGTTTATGAGTGGAGCGATATCATCTGGTATTGTTTTGGCTGCAAGAATGGGAGAATTCGGTGAAGCCTATAAGGATATTAACGCCGGAGCAGTAGCTACGCTGGTTGTAGTAGCAGTAGGAACACTAGACTTAGCTTTGAAGCTGGCCTATGGCATTATCGATGAACCTGAGTTTGTTAGAGGTACGATGAGATTATATGCAACATCGGCACTAGCAATTACGGCAGGTAGCCTACTCAAAATTATTCTTCCAAATTTTGCATTCGCATATATATTAGGTAGTTTCGTTGGAAGTATTATCGGCGGATTTGTTTATAAGGGCATGGAACGATTCTTTATCTCACTGTGTATAGAGGATGGCTGTACATTCTTTGGACTGGTAGAACAGGATTATACTTTGCCTGATGCTGTGCTTGATTGTGTTGGGGTAGAGCAGTTCGGCTTTGACGAGTTCAAGATAGACCGGTTCAACGCTGATTCTTACCAGATGGATACATTCAACATTGATGAGTATCATACGGATATTCAGGAACCAATTATTATGCGCAGAAATATGATAGAATTCTGCAAAGTAGCTTATATTACGATATAGCGGAAAGATAATTCAAGAAAATCCTGTACGCAATTTAACGCATATCTTGAAAACCGAACGCCTGTTCTGTAATATATACCCATGAAACAACAGGTGGACGTACTGGCAAAATTTAATATTGGCAGGAATCTTCCTATGCCAGTTCGATTTAAGATACTGGAGGGTGGATCTAAATTAACAGTGGATGTTTTTTCTATTTTAGGGATTGAGTATATCGGCACCAACCGCGTAGATTATTCCTGCAACTCATTATCTAGCAGGGGGAACTTGATGAACTATACCTTGTCATACTACCGGCAGGAGGGTAAGTGGTTGTTTGTGAGCGGTGATGAAGCCAAACCCGAGCATACGGTTAGGCGATAATTTGCAAGATTGTTTAATGGACATAATCGGCATTCTGTCCGGTTTTACAGAAATAGATTTATGAGATTCTAGTGGCTGATCGTAGATAGGTAAAATCAAAACAAATCAGTAATTGACACATTAAGTGCTTTTGCAATTGAAACCAATTCAATATCAGTAACGAATCGCTTACCAGCTTCGATTCGCTGGATGGCGTTTTTATCCACATCTAAATCAACTAGCTGTAATCTATCGGCTAGTTCTCGCTGTGAAATACCAAGTTCTGTTCTAAGTGCCTTTATCTTAATCCCAGATAAATTATTCGAGCCATTTGGTGCCTTATTTATAAACATTCTCACCATCCAATTTGACATTTAGTTGTTGTCATATATTTTAATTTTATGGTAAGATGTGCCTGAATATGACATTCACTAAATGTCATGGAATGATGACTATATTATAAAATGGATTTGCATAATTCATGCCTGAAATGGGGGTATTTACATGAAATTATTATTAAAAAAAGCTAGTTCATTGTTCCTAGCAATCGCAATTGTCTTTGGTATGTTGCCAACGCTGCAGGATTCGATTGCTTATGCGGATGATTATGCACTCAGCAACCCAAGAACAACTGAAAATGAAACCGTGTGGGATTGCATTTATTTCGGAAGCTATCCACAGACAGAGGTAGTAGCAGAAAGATCTCAATGTGGAGTATATGAGATTGAGGCGATGCATGATAATCCTTGTATTGTAAATACAGAAATTTATAATCAATTAGAAAATAACGTAGAGTGGGGATCGGATGACGTAGGCTGGTTGGGCGATTCGAAATATAAACGGATTAAATTGGAAAATGCCACATATGCTAGTGAATATTTGACACCGTGGAACTATAATTGGTCAGATGCTGATAGCTATCATTATTTCAAATTCGAACCAATAAAATGGCGAGTTCTAAATATCGATGGAAATAATGCATTGCTATTATCTGATTTAGGACTTGATTATCAAAGATACAACGAAAATGAACATTCGGTTACATGGGAAAACTGCTCACTAAGAAATTGGCTGAATAATGTTTTTTACGATACATTTTCTATTGAAGAAAAAGAATCTATTTACTCAACATATCTTATTAATGAGGATGTAGAAGATTTGTTTTATGAAATGGAAGAAGAACCAAATACGAATGATAAAGTGTTTCTTCTATCTCAATCTGACGTATATTATACAGACAGAGCAGTAAACTATGGGTTTACAAAATTGCGTGATAGACACGTAAAAAGAACAGCTAAATCAAGCACATACACAAAAGCAATGGGAGCGTTTAGATGTGTAGATGAGGATGAGCCAGATAGCTTTGGCTGCTGTGAGTGGTATCTTCGCTCACCAGGATATGATACTGGTTATTACGATTGCGCTGCTGTTGTTAATTGGCTCGGATATGTTAACTACCAAGGGTTCCCAGTTAACTCAGCAGAAGCAGTTCGTCCCGCTTTGCACTTAAATCTTTCAAAAAATGTCTGGTCGTATGCTGGAACTGTATCATCCAATGGAAGTACCGGTGAATTAGATACATGTTTTTATGGTGTAGATAAAGCCGTTCAAACTGTCTCTATGGGGGCAAATTATTCAGATTCTTTGTTTAATCAAACTAGCACATCTTATCATAATGACATTGCTAAATGTGCACTTGTTTTGGCGAATAATTGTGAGTCAAGTCAATCAGCAATAGAGGAGACAATGCATGATTGGAACTTTGAGATTATTGATTCTAACAATTACAGTAATGATGCAATTTGTGATAATCCAGCATATTCAATTGGGTACAAGACTATAAATAAGGATAACTCAGAAAAACATCTAATCGCCATGACTATAAGAGGAACTAGTAATTGGGGTGATATACTGAGCGATTTAAAAGCGTTTGCTGGTAAAGATGGATTCCTAACAGCAGGCAACAATATGGCGCAAAAACTAAGGAATGCGGTAGGTTCTATCGAAAACGAAAAAAAAGTAGACTTAACACAAGAAAACACAGTTCTGTTTATTTCTGGTCATAGCCTTGGCGGTGCTTGTGCAGGTCAGGTGGCAAGACTTTGTGGCGATTTGACTAACGATAGTAACAGATATGTTTATACTTTTGCTGCTCCACAATTCGATACACAAGGAGATCAAAAGTTTGATGGTGTCTTCAATGTTTGTAATGTTAATGATTCTGTTCCTTTATGGAATTTAGGATCATATATTAAAATACCTCTTACGCCTAAGATTTGGATAAATAAATATAGCAGAATAGGAACTGATAAGTGGTGCGTTACCGATAACAAGAATTCAACATTTAATAAAAATATGGAGATGTTCTACGAGAATTATAATCCGTATGCTCAATATGGTCTTGATTGGCAGAATCATTTACCTTCAACATATATGGCCTCTTTGATTACCGAAGAGCCACATGGCGCGGCTATTTCTGGAAAGTCTGTGTTTGAGTTTATTTATTCCTTCTTCTGTCCAGTTGATATCGAGGTCTACGATAGTAAGGGTAATCTTGTTGGTATGACAGTAAATGGGGAGGCTCAGAATGTTGGAACTTCTCTAGTTTACATTATTTCAGAGGATGGACATAAGTTTGTACTTTTACCTGATGATCAAGAGTATACCATCAAGGTTATAGGCGATGATGCTGGTACAATGCAGTTTGTAAAACAAACAATTAATAACGAAAATGATGAGATAGTTTCAGAAAAGACATTTGACAATGTATCAATTTACGATGGTAAGTTGATGCTTACTACCAATGATCCAACAGAGCTTGAAGAAGTTAAGCTGTATGTAGTTGATGAGGAAGGCAATGCAACGAAGGAAGTGTTGACAGATGGAACTGAGGTGCCAATTGGAGAAAGTACAGCCTACGGTATCATTGCTGAAGCACAGGGACATGGTGAGGTTTTAGTAACAGTTAACGATATCAAAGTAGCTGAAGCGGAAGAGGGTGCTGAGGTTACATTTACTGCTGTTCCAAACCAAGGCTATCGTTTGAAAGAATGGGTGGATGTACGAAATAATGCTAATATCACCGAGCATGCAATCGATAATCCGCTGACTGTAACCATGCCAGCTGCAGAGATTAAAATTAAAGCGGTGTTTGAAGCAATTCCACCTTTGGGTGATACCGTTACTGTTCAGGATAACGGTCACGGAACGGCAACGGCATCAATCGACGAGAATGGATTAGTCACGTTGACACCTGTTCCTGAAAGTGGTTACGCTTTGAAGGAATGGAAGGTTGTTTCTGGTGAGCTGGAAGCAAGCGCAATAATCAATAATCAGTTCAATATGCCAGAAGGCAATGTAACTCTTAAGGCTATCTTTGCTCCGCTGTATACAATTACTGCCGAAGTGGATGGACACGGCATTTCTGCAGAGGCAAAAGTTGAATCAGAAGTAGCTACATCTGCATTTGAAGGCGCAAAAGTCATTCTGACCGCAACACCGAAAGAGGGCTACGTGTTTGATCGTTGGCAGACCATTTCCGGAGGTGTTAATGTTCAGAACGACGGAACGGATGACTATTTCGAGATGCCAGCTACGAATGTTAAGGTAAAAGCATTATTCAAAGCTATTGAACTAGATTCTTATGGCATCATCGCCGAAGCACAGGGTCATGGTACCGTCGATGCGAAAGTTGGCGGACAGGTTGCTACCTCCGCTGCAAAGAATGCAAGCGTTGTATTCACAGCGGTGCCAGAAGAAGGCTATCGCTTGAAAGAGTGGATTGATATGCGTAGTAATGCGAATATCACTGGACATACGAGTGATAATCCGCTGACTGTAAACATGCCTGCTGCAGAGATTAAGATTAAGGCAGTATTTATAGCTGAGAACGACGAAACTTATACTATCATAAATAAGGCGCCTAAGGCTTCTAAAGAACAGAATCACGGTTATATTGAGGTATCAGAAAAAGCATCAAGCGGTGAGAAAGTAACAGTAAAAGTTCATCCAAACAAGGGGTATAAGCTTGAAAAACTTACTTATACACCTATTGGTGATAAAGCTAAGAACATTACATTGACTAAATCCTTCACGATGCCAGATAAGGATGTAGCTGTTGATGCATCATTCAAGAAAGACTCTTGGGAACCAATTATTCCGATTAATCCGGTAATTCCAATTATCCCAATTGAGCCTATTATCCCAGCTGACAAATACTATTCTGTTCACTTCGATGTGCAGGGCATTGGTTCTGCGATAACAGATGTTAAGGTCAAGGAGGGATCTCTTGTTGCAATGCCACAAGCACCTGTAGCTGAGGACTATGTGTTCGACGGCTGGTTCAAGGAAGCTTCCTGTATCAATGCATGGAATTTCACAACTGACATAGTAACCAAAGACACTACCTTATATGCTAAGTGGATTAGCAAGGATGACATAACAACTGATCTTGCTAAAGCAGCTAAGGTATCTCTGACTAAGGCAACAGCTTACAAGAATGGTAAGATTAAACTTTCATTCAAGAACTTAAAACTTGAGAATGGAGTTAAGGTTATAAATTATCAGGTATACAGATCAACCAGCAAGAAGTCCAATAAGAGTCTGAAGAAGTACAGTATCAAGCGTACAGCAGATACTAAGAACTACACATGGACTAATGCTAAGAAGCTTAAGAAGGGTACCAAGTACTACTACAAGGTTCGCGGCAAGATTCAGTTATCAGACGGAACTTATGTATACACTAAGTGGTCTAATGTAAAAAGTGCTAAGTGCAAGAAGACAAGATAATAATTGATATATTTAAGGGCTAAGGAGCGTTAAATCCTTAGCCCTGTATCATTTATATTTACGAAGCTTCGGCAGTCCATCACAGGATTGCCAGAAGCAAGTGGGGTGCATGTACCAATGTTCGGTTTGCATGTTCCAATGTTCGGTTATTTGTCGCGATGTTCGGTTTTTGTGTTCCAATGTTCGGTTTTTTAAAAACAGTAAGTTTTTTACACACTTATATCGGACTCTCTGTTGAAATAGCCATAAGCAACAGAAAAACCCGGTAGCTTGGCTACCGGGCTTTTCTGTTGTTACACAATGAGCGAGAAACAACAAGGGGTTCGCATTCGGGCGTATAATGAGAAGTGGCGTCCACATTGAAGTTTTGCTACTACGTGGACGCAACTCATGAACTAACGCCCGAATCACGAGCTAGTCAAGGACGCCTATAGGCGCCGCTATGCGGTCTTGATCCTTGACAGCGAGTTGTCCCTCGCTGCGCATCTCGTATTATGTATATTAAATCAGCTCACAATGTTCAAGACCATGCTCTATGATATTGTTGATGAGTTCATTACGAGAATATCCAGCCTCATTGGCTAGATCGTCAATTGTGGCTAGAGTTTTTTCCCTGATTCTGATTGATATAACGCGGTTACCATCTTCGCCGCGTTTTTTAATTTTAAGAGAATTATTGTTGTCGTTCATAATACCACCTATTTTTCTGTGTTTTGGTATTATTATGTGTTTGAATTCACCTTCCAGATATACTAAAATATGAATACATTTAGAATACATATAGACATCTTTTGATTAATAAGGGGGTGTTTCACGAAGCGTTTCTTCGTAGCATTTTTATGCGTAATATTAGTTTTTAGCTTTGTTGGCTGTGGTGGCCAGACAGAAGAATCTGAAGCTCCAATTGAAGAAGAAGTAGAAGAAATTCCATTCGTAGATGTTAACTGGCAGACACTAGAGCATACCGTAGAGACTGATGAAGGCTACTCGGTGAATATTAAGGTGAAATTTAGCCCATTTGTAAGTTCAAATGATGAAAATCTCCTCCGGCTGGATATGTTGTAAGGATGGTAATGACGTATTAGTGAAATAAACTAGGAGAGTAGACATGAAAAAACGAATCAGCGTTATATTTGTCATAATGATGTCAGTTCTAATGTTGACAGCTTGCGGTACAAGTTCATCAATCAAATTGCCAATGGGCCTCAAGTTTGGGGACTCATATGAAAAAATATATGACGCTATGTCAAAAGTAGGAAAAACAGTCGTAATTGATCATGATGGTGAATATGAAAGCCTCAAGACTTATGTTTTGCATGGCGATGATACTGCCAGTATTTCTTATTTAGGCTGCGAGTGGGGCGTAGAGTGTATGGCCAATGAGGACGGATTATTCGATGTTTGTTTAGACGCTCAAGATGAAAACCTTGATTACGATAAGATTAAACAGAGTTTAATAGATGAATACGGAGCACCAGATAATGAAAGTGAGGAAGACGAGTACGTTGATTATGCGATAAGAACGGAGTGGTTTTTAGGTGAAGAAAAAATAGAGGTAGCGTTTGTTCCAGGTAATGAGTTTCGTCATGATAGCATTAACATCTTCTATTTTTTACCAGACCAGCTGAGCAGATATAATGATTACTAAAAAAGGGGGCAGTTATGAAATCTAAAACAAAATTACTTACTATTATGACTATTGCTGTTGTAATGGTAATGGCATTCTCGGCAATAGTATTCGCTGCTATTGATGAGAGTGAGCCGAATGATACATTTGAACAGGCAAACCCAATATACTTGAATACGACTGTTTATGGCGATGGGTACTATTATAAGCCTGGGGAAACTTACTCGGATCACTATTCATTCATATGTCCAATATCAGGAACGATAAGGGTTGATTACTATAATGACACTTATCGTATTGGATATTCATATGATCGACCGGAAGTCACTTTCTATAATGAGTATTGTGAAAAAGAAAATAGAACTTATTTCCAAGCCGGTAGTCTAGCTAAACAGTCATCATATGTTAGTGTTAAGGCTGGTAGTAAACACTATATCAGAATTGCAAACTATGAAAGAAATTATCATTTTAAATTGGTTTATGATATAGGTCAGACTTCCATCAAGTCAGTAAAGGCCGCAAAGAAAGCGTTCACTGTTAACTGGAATAAAAAGGAAAAAGCATCCTTCTACCAGGTTCGTTACATTAAGGCTTCAACTTACAGCGACTATGGCTGGAGCAAGGCGAAAGTTGTAGATCAGATTAGCAGTAGTAAAAAATCACTAAGCATCAAGAAACTTTCAGCAAAGAAGAAATACTATGTTCAGGTTAGAGTAGCACGAGTTATTGATGGTCAGACTTACTATAGCGGATGGTGTGGTAAGAAAACTGTAACTACTAAATAAAGGAGGCAGGACATGGTATGCTTAAAATGTGGAGGCAGACTAAACTTTAGTGGAGTCTGCACAAAGTGCGGATAAGATGAGGCAATGGACAGAAAAATGAAGAAGATGCAAAAGAATTTGGAAGAGGAAGCTAGCAACCCAAATTCATCTGCATGGTCCGAGCATGGTCAACAGCGCGCATATGTTTCTTCACAAATGCTAGGACAAGCCCCAATAGAAGAAGTTCAATTGTTGTTAATTTCCGAGAAGTATATTAAGTTCTAGTAACTAACAAAAAGGATAATAGGTATTTTTATGAAAAAACATCTTACTAAAGTTTTATCAATAGTTCTAGTCGTAATAATGTCAACTTTAATTCTATCCGGATGTGGCTCTGATTCAGCAAACATATCAGATACTAAGTGGTATATGGTTATGGCTGGTTCAACTTATGGACTAGACATAAAAGGTGATGGAACTGCAGATATGTATATATACGATTATAAGGGCGATATGACACAAAACAGCGTGTTAACATGGAAGTCTGTTGGTAAAGATGAATATCAATTTTCCGGTGGCTTAGATCTGAGTGTTAAAGTATATGATATGAATGAGTCTGGTTTTACATCTACTCAAATACTAGAAATGGGGATGGACGGCTATTGCCTATACTTTACGCAGAATGAGGATGATGCGCAACTGCTATTTAATGCCTACGGTGGCATGAAGCCAGACTTTCTTGAATAGAGCAAACAATCTCTAATACTTATGTAGAAGCGGAAATTTTTCGCTTCTATTTTTTTCTCCTTACTCCGCGGAGGGTATTATAATAATGGCGCTAGTATAGATTATAAGGGCTACTCTGGATTCTACTGGGAGTCTAAGATTGTCTCCAATATCAACGCTCGGGGCTTAGTCTTCAACAACGAATATTTACAAGCGCAAGAGGGCCAGAGGTATCACATCAGTCCGGCTAAAGGTGCTGGCCATTCCATGTATACACTAAGTGGTCTAATGTAAAGAGTGCTAAGTGCAAGAAGACAAGATAATAATTGATATATTTAAGGGCTAAGGAACGTTAAATCCTTAGCCCTATATCATATATTATTATGGAGAAAAAAGGAATGTATTGATATGGCAAACATTGTTGATATTTACACGAAAACGTGTTAATATAGATTTGCAAGGAGGATATGGACGTGGCTATAGTATCTGTTACAGAATATGCGAATATGCATGGTAAAGATCCTGGCAATGTTAGGAGAATGTTGATTTGCGGAAGATTGCAAGGATATAAAATCGGCAAGCAATGGGTGATTGATGATGCGATCCAATATCCTAAAGATAAAAGAATAAAAAATGGAAGATATAAGGTTTATTCATTATCCGAATTGATGGATATGATTAAACCAATTCTAAAAAAATATAATGCTGAAGGAGCTACGCTTTTTGGCTCATATGCTCGAAACGAGGCAACAGCGTCATCTGATATAGACTTGCTGGTAAATGGAGGCAAGAGTTTTGATGCAACAGACATATTTTGCATTGCAGATGAGCTCTATGAAGCTTCAGGTAAACAAGTTGATGTATATGAGAAAAGTGAAATAACAAAAGAGTCGGATTTATATGGTGCAATTATCAAGGAGGGCGTAGCGATAGTATGAAATATACAGATGAACAGAGAATAGAAAAAATAAGAAGTATCGTTGACAAGTTGTTGAGATATGTTGAGGGCAATAAGATAACGCGAGAAGATGTAGCTGAAGATGAAACCGTGAGATGGACTCTAACTACTCCGCTTTATAACATTGGAGAGCACGCATATAATTTGACTACAGATTTCAAGAAAGCTCATAGTGAGATTCCATGGTCGAAAATATCAGGACTAAGACATAGGCTAGTTCATGACTATGATGATACAAACTGGGATATAGTAAATGATATAGTCTTCAAGGTAATACCTGAATTCAAAAAACAAATAGACAAATTGTAAATAATCTGGGTATAACCTCCATAAGAGACGTTGATCGCAAGTCTGGCGTTTTTTCAAGATTATTACGTCACAGGCTACACATAAAAGATAAATGGGTGGGGCGTATGTCTTAATGTTCGGTAGGTGCGGTCCAATGTTCGGTTTTGTAATAACAGTATGATTTTCTACACACTTATATCGGACTCTCTGTTGAAATAACCATAAGCAAAGCAGATGTAGTAATTGATACAATTTATCAGTTGCTACATCGTTTTTTTATGCCTTGAAAAATACTTCAATCTGATTATTCAATGAATTGTCAATGAATAACGAGGGCGTTATATTTAAAAATAACCAATCATTTATATAATGATACTACAAAATAAGAATAGGTAATTCATGAGATGGTAATTAGATTAGGAATAATAATTTAGTCAATTGAAAAACAACAAATTATTCAAGGAGGAAACAATATGACAAATAGTAAAAAAGGTTATGGACTATTAGCACTTTTATTAAGTGTTTTGATGGTTGCAAGCATTTTCTCAACGTTTTCCCTGAACTCATTTGCTGCTGAAAATGAGGGTTGGGCAATCAATCCTGTAGGATTAGAAACGACAGAAGGGGAAGATGGGAGAACTATACATGCCTCCGGCACAATTAAGTCTGGAGATGAGCTTAGCTTCGAAGTAGATATAGTGGCACCAGAGGAATACACATTGAGCACATGGTTGTTGATTAATGAAGACGAGGATAACGAATATGATGTTTTCGGTTCCCAAAATGGTTGTACCATTGAAAAATTAGATGTTAAGGACAGATATAAGGTTACAGTAAGCAAGAAAACAATATCAAATATTGAAAAAGGAAAATTAAAGGATTATTTTGGAAAGACTGTACCAAAAGCAAAGAGCTTTGGATTTATGTTAGCTTTGCATAAGGGTGCTGATATTGAAGACTTTTATGAGGATTATTCGATGAGAAGAATAATATATTGGGCTGATTTTGAAGGTCCAGCTGCAACTAAGATTTCCAAACTAACAGCAGGAAAAAAGAGTTTTACAGTAAAATGGGCAAAGAAGTCAGGAATCAATGGATATAAGATTAGATACAGCACTTCCAAAAATATGAAGAATGCTAAGACAGTGACAGTGAGCAAGGCATCAACAGTAAGTAAGAAAATTACCGGTTTAAAGTCTGGAAAGAAGTATTATGTTCAAGTTCAGACTTTTAGAAAAGGATATGTAAGCGATAATAATCCTAAATCCGATTGGTCAGCAAAGAAAAGCGTAAAGGTAAAATAAGAATTAATTACATATGCTTGAATCCAAATTGATTAAAACCTTTCCTACAGAAAATGAGATAAAAGATATTATGACATTTGTAAAATGAGGAGCCGCACTTCGTAAATGCGGTTCCTTTTCTGTTGCTACACGATGAGCGAAAAACACCAAGGGGTTGTCCCCTCGTTGCGCACATTCATACAATGAAGAAATTCAGATACTACAATTTTAAAAAAATCGACAATTAAAAATAATTGATATAGAATATAAAGACAAATGATATAGATGTAATTAGAAAGGACTAATTTAATATTTGGAAATCCCACAGATGATAATTGATCTGGCCATCATGCTGTCTACGGCGGCGGTGGTAGCAATAGTGTTTAAGAAGCTCAAGTTACCGACAATACTTGGCTATATTGTTGCGGGTTTTCTTATTGGTCCACATTTCCCGTTGTTCCTTGAGATTGAGAGCACCGCATCAGTAGAAACCTGGAGCGAGATCGGTGTTGTTATTATATTGTTCCACATAGGGTTGGAATTTGATTTTCATAAGATTGCTAATATTGGAAGTACTGCAATCACTTCAGCCTTAATCAAAATGAGCGGAGTAATGGCAGTTGGTTATGCATTCGGGCTACTCATAGGGCTCAATCAGATTAACGCAGTTTTCCTGGGCGCGATGCTATCTATCAGTTCAACGGTTGTTATACAGAAATGTCTGTCTGAGCTGCAGCTCGAGAAAGAGAAATTTGCAGGTCTTGTCATGGGCTCTCTGGTGATGGAGGATGTAATCTCCGTATTCATGATGATTATCTTGACGAGTATCTCCATCAGCAGCAATGCCGGCAGTATAAGTGGCTTGGTTGTACATTTTGCGCTGCTGATCTGCTATCTGATAATCTGGTTATTGCTCGGAATCTTCATCATTCCGACGCTGATGGAAAAGATTATGAAGTATATGTCTGACGAGATGCTGACTCTTTTCAGCCTGGGCGTATGCTTCCTTATGGCATTGATTGCTAACAAGCTTGGATTCTCTATGGAACTGGGCGCGTTCCTTGCAGGATCGTTCTTTGCAGGCACCCGATATGTTAGAGAGATCGAGAGGGTTACGACCGGAATTAAGGATGTTTTTGGCTCGGTATTCTTCCTATCGGTTGGCATGATGGTTGATCCCGGCATTATTGCAGCCAAGTGGATGACGATTGTTCCGATTGCTGTCATTGCGGTTGTGGCCAAATTAATATTTGCGACTATAGGAATGCTGCTGTCCGGTCAGGAACTTGAGACTTCTGTTCGAGCTGGAGCAGCTCTTGCTCCGATTGGAGAGTTTTCGTTCATCATAGCGGGCCTGGGCGTTTCGCTTGGTGTGATGAATGAGTATCTGTATCCGGTCATTGTTGCAGCATCGATACTTACGATTATATTTACACCGACCTGCATCAAGCAGTCTGAATATCTTGTTCAGAATATTGAGAAACGTATGCCGGCCAAGCTCCAGAAGATTATTGAGAGCTACACATCTGACAATCAGGAATCTGAAGTAACCAGTAATGAATGGAATATTGTACTTAAGGATTGTGCCCTCAAGATCTTACTGTACGGTAGCATTATGTTGGTGACAGCTCTGGTTGGTTGCAGATTGCTCGTTCCGGCTCTTACGTATGTTATGAATTCTCGTGCTGCCATATTGATTGCAGCGATTATCACCTATATGGTTATTGCGGTGTTTGTAAAGCCACTCATGGAGATGAAAGGCGCTGCTTTCACGCAGCTGTGGATGGATCGTCTGTCCAACAGACCACCGCTTGTCGTTGCAGTCATGACCAAATTGGCAGTTGTAGTTGCTATCGCATATATTCCGATGAGAACATTGTATGGCGCACATTCGCTGTTTGTTGTTCCGGTTATTGCCGCTGTTATACTCGTTGCAATCAAATCAGATTTTATCTCATCCCACTATCTCCAACTCGAGACGAGATTTCTATCTAACTTGAATCAGAAAACTGTTAACAGTAATGGTGTCAAAAACAGCAGATGGCTGGATGAGGATTATAGTATCTTCAGTTGGGTTGTTCCGGATGATGCGACGTATGTTGACCGCTCCATTGTGACAGCAGGTTGGGGCAGGAACATGGGAATCTATGTTGTTAAGATAAGAAAGAAAGGCAAGAACATTGCTATGCCTGCTGCTTCGACAGTGATGCAGGCAGGAGATAAGGTCTACGTTATCGGTGACAAACAGTCACTCGAAATCTTCCATAAGACCTTGAATATAGGTCCGCTGACCAATTTGAGATCTCTTAAGGACTTCCTGGATGCTGGATATCCGGACGAGGAACACGCACTCGAGTGCCTGGCTCTTAAGATAAGAGGAACAGAATCGTATGTTGGTAAACCGCTCAAGCATAGCGGTATCAATGCCCGTATTCATTGCATGGTCCTGGGCATTGAGCGTGGAGCATATGCTACAACCATGCCGGATGCAAATATGATAATCGAGGAAGGCGATATCCTGTGGGTGATAGGTACAAGAGCGAATCTTAATAGGCTTGCGGCACACTCGGCAGGAGAGAGTGGCTCGCATAGTCACTAAATGTAGTAAGAGAATACTGGGGGAGTTTTAGAAAGGAACAGACTATGGAGAATATTTTCGGAGAGAATACTAAGAAACTCGGATTTGGTATGATGAGATTGCCGCTTCTTGATCCTAATGATGAGGCGAGTATTGATATTGAACAGACCAAGAAGATGGTCGATATTTTCATGGAGCGTGGCTTTACGTATTTTGATACAGCCATTATGTATTGCGGTATGAAGAGCCAGAATGCGGTAAAGGATGTTCTTTCCGGCAGATATCCTCGTGAGAGCTATACACTGGCTACCAAGCTCCACTCTGACTTCTTCAACACCAAGGAAGAAAGAGATAAGATCTTTAATGATCAGCTCGAGGCTACAGGTGTCGAATATTTCGACTATTATCTGATTCACGATGTAGGTTCAGAGCGTTATCCACATTATGAGAAACTGGATTGTTTCAACTGGCTTGCAGACAAGAAGAAAGCCGGTCTTGTTAAGCATATGGGATTCTCATTCCATGATAATGCTGAGCTTCTGGATGAAGTTCTTACTGCACATCCGGAGATGGAGTTTGTTCAGCTGCAGTTAAACTATCTTGATTGGGACAGCGAAGGTGTTCAGTCGAGAAAATGCTATGAAGTATGCGTTAAACATAACAAGCCTGTAGTTGTTATGGAACCAGTTAGAGGTGGTACGCTTGCCAATGTTTCCAAGGAAGTTGAGAAGGCTTTTAAGGAATATAACGAGGATGCTTCGATTGCTTCATGGGCAGTAAGATTCGCAGCAAGCCATGAGAATGTTAAGATGGTTCTGAGCGGCATGAGTAATATCGCACAGATGGAGGACAATACGAGCTACATGCAGGACTTCAAGCCTCTTAATAATGAGGAACTTGAGATCATCGAGAATGTAACTCAGAAGATTAATGACAGCTTGCTCGTAAAGTGTACAGGATGTTCATACTGCACAGAGGGCTGCCCTATGTCGATAGCAATTCCAAGATACTTTGCGCTTTATAATCTTGATTATCTGGAAAAGGATTCAGATGATTGGAGACCACAGGGTTCATATTACCAAAGGTTGACAATGCAATTTGGCAAAGCAAGTGCTTGTATCGGTTGCGGTCATTGCGAGGCAATCTGTCCGCAACACTTACCGATAATTAAGTTATTGAAAGATGTCGCAGACCATTTCGAGGAATAAAAAACTAATTCTGACTTGTATGTTAGGCTAAAAGAGTATATTGTTACATTATAACTAAATAACAACGCTGGGGGCGCTTGATGCTGAGATGGGGATGACTACATCCCGGTCCCTTATTACCTGAACAGGATAATGCCTGCGTAGGGAAGCAAATATATCGATATAGATATTTCCAAGCCCCTCCTAATTATTAGGAGGTTTTTTAATGAAGATAAGAAGAATAACTGTATGTGCACTGTGCATTGCACTGGCAACAATTCTTAGCATGATCAGACTCTATCGATTTCCATTCGGTGGATCTGTAACGCTACTGTCGATGCTGGTAATAACTCTACCTGCATGGATATATGGCTTTAGGACAGGAACTTTGTCCGGACTGCTGTATGGACTCCTGCAGTTCGTTCTCGGACCTACTGTAATTTCAATTCCACAGGTGCTCTTAGACTATGTTCTGGCGTTCAGTGTAATGGGAGTTGCGGGATTAATGAATAATCGTAAGTACTCATTAGTCAAAGGTTATTCATTGGCAGTAATAGCGAGATGGATAATAGCAACACTTGCCGGCCTTGCCTGGGTAGCGGCGGGATCAACCGCATGGGAAGGTTGGAACCCGATACCATATTCAATGGTTTATAACGGTGCATATATCTTTACTGAGGCTATACTGACGTTGGTGGTAATTTCAACGCCGCCAATGAAGAAGGCTTTGGAGTATGTTAAGACTCTGGCTATTAACAACTGATAAATATCTCACTTCTGCATTCTTATTTTTGATTTATTTATCTTGATACATCATATTATTTGTGGTACATCGCCGAAGATGGCAGCAAGCGCTGCATTTACTGCGAGCACATAACGCAAGTTTAAGTCATTACTAATCGGTGCGTTTTTGATAAATGCAGTTTGAACTGACACAGTTTTTAATTGTGTCAGTTATTTTATTTGTGCTAAAATTAATCAAATAATAGTTATGTTAATGCGGATTGAAGATAAGGAGGAATTATGATTGAGGAAAAGGCAATGGCCTATGTGAACATGTATGGTGTTCTGGGTTCCCTCGAGAATCTGTGCGCTATCGACGAGGATGCCAAAGCAATCCTTGCCAAGCTCGACCAGCCGGCAGCTTTATGCTTTGATGTAATTGGCGGACCTTGCTGTACTTTTACCTTCAGCAAGAATGGTTGCGTTATGACAGAGGGTAAGCAGGGCTGTAATATGATGATGACCTTCGCTGCACCAAAGCTGTTTAATGCTCTCATCAACAAGTCTATTCCGGGAGTTCCTGTTAAGGCACCGGCTAAGACTCTGAAGTTCCTGATGGGACCTTTTACAGAATTGACTAATATCCTTAATGATGTTCTCCGTGCACCTGAAGAGAAGATGGCATCTGACAGAGCTCTCTTTGAGGAGAATACAGTTATGACAATGTATGTAATTGCCGGAGCTGTTTCAGCGCTTGCAAATTTCGACAGCATTTCACGTATCAGTGCATCCAACACAGTTGACGGAGATGTAATGATGAGCATTCCTGATGTTGCAGATATTACGATCCGCGTTAAGGATCATAAGTTCACTGCCATCAAGCATGCTGTTGATAATCCTAGAGCAACTATGGCATTCGCTGATATCGACCTGGCACACGGACTCTTTGCCGGCACAGTTTCAACTATTAACGAAATGTGCAAGGGCAGGATTGTAATTGCCGGTATGATTTCAATGATAGACAATATTAACAGAATCCTCGACAGAGTTTCTGTATATCTTGCATAAGGAGGGAATGAGATGAGTAAGTATCCAGAATACAATCACACTAAGAGCCGTGAGTGGTTCGAAAGAGCTTTGAATGTTATTCCTTCCGGAGTTTACGGACACCTTGGTCCATCAGAGGGTCTGTTCCTGCCACTTGAGAAGTGGCCTCTGATCAGCAGCAAAGCTGAGGGAACATATTTCTGGGATATGGACGGCAATAAGTATATCGACCTGATGTGCGCATATGGTCCAAACGTTCTCGGATATAATGATCCGGATGTTGATGCCGCTGCTCTCAAGCAAATGAAAGACGGCAACTGCACAACTGCTCCTTCATACAAGATGATTGAGTGTGCAGAACTGCTTGTTGATACTGTTGCAAGTGCTGACTGGGCATTCTTTATGAAGAATGGTACAGATGCTACTACATTCTCATGCCAGCTTGCTCGTGCAGCTACAGGCAAGAAGAAAATGTTCTTCTTCAAGGGCTACTATCACGGTAATGACCAGTGGGCAATGAAGGCTGACTATCCGGGAATTCTCCCATCAGACGTTGAGAACAACGTAATCCTGCCATGGTTCGATCTTGATGCCATGACCGAGGCTTACGATGCTGCCAAGGGTGATGTTGCAGCTCTGATTGCACAGCCATACGACCACGGTAATTTCTATGACAATGTGACTTCGACTTCTGAGCAGTGGAAAGCAGTTCGTAAATGGTGCGACGATCACAATGTTCTCTTGATATTCGACGATGTACGTTGCGGATTCAGACTGGACCTCGCAGGATCCGATCATTATTACGGCATCAAAGCAGATATTATCTGTTTCTGCAAGGCTCTGGCTAACGGTTACAATATGTCATGTGCATGCGGTGGCGAGCATCTTAAGGCAGCTGCATCCAGTCTGTCATTTACAGGTTCATATTGGATGAGCGCAGTTCCATTTGCAGCTTGTATTGCCTGCATTAACAAGATGAAGAAGCTCGATGCTCCGACTCTGTTCAGACAGCAAGGAACCAAGCTTACAGACGGCCTTATTAAGGTCGCAGAGAAGCACAATCACAAGCTGGTTGTATCCGGTGAGCCTGCACTCTTCTATCTGAGGCTTGCTGATGATGACAGCCTGATGATTCACCAGAAGTGGGTTGCTGAGTGCGTGAGCAGAGGACTGTTTATCGCTTCTCACCACAACCACTTCATCAATGCAGCACTGACAGATAAGGATATCAAAGTTGCTTGCGAGATTGCTGATGAGGCATTCGATGCAATTGATAAATAATTAATGTCAATATCATCCCGGGCTTAAAGTTGACATTGTAGCATCAATGTCAACTTTAAGCCCGGGATAACTATGACTTTGGAGGATTATTATGTTTAGAGAGATAAGAAGGAAAGCTAGGGAGATTAGCGTAGATGCAGCCAAGGAGCTCCTTAAGAATGAGCGCCGTGGTGTGCTCTCAGTTATAGGTGATGAAGGTTACCCGTATGCTATTCCGTTGAACTATGTATATGTTCCTGAAGACAACAAGATATACTTCCATGGATCCAAGGTAGGACACAAGGTTGATTCGCTAAAGAAATGCGACAAGGTGTGTTTTACAGTCTACGGCAATGAAATGATCAAGGATGAAGTCTGGGCTCCATATATGCAGAGTGCTGTAGTTTTCGGAAGATGTCATATGATTGATGACGGAGCGGCAGACTTTATCAATCTCAGGAAAATGGCTTCCAAGTATTATCCGACCGCTGAACTGGTTGAAGAGGCTGTTGTCGAGTACGAGAAAGCAGTTCAAATGTTCGAGATAGAGATTGAACACATAAGTGGAAAACAAATCCAGGAAAAGTAGCTGATGCTAGCATACAGAGATGAACTGTCATATACCGAACTGATGGATTATCCTGTTATCGCTACACCGGATTGTCCATGGCGAGAAGAGATGGTAAAAAGCAACGGCAAGAAGTTCGTTACCATATCGGAGCTGGTACATTGTATCAGCTCGTTTTTTTGTGGTAAAATTAATCATATTAGTATGATTATTAGGAGAAATATCATGAAAAGAATTATTGTATGTATTATTTCATTAGTGCTGGCAATGTCTATGCTAACAGCTTGCGGATCAGCTGATGTGGACGGAGATGCTCTTCAGAAAATAGTCGGTGAGTATCAGGTTGTTGCTGTTGAAGATGAAGATAATTATGTAGGCAGCTGGTGGCACCTGTCCATCATGAATGACAATGATGAATATGGAGATTATCTGTCTATATATGACAATGAAGCCGGAAATCCTGGTGTTGAGGGACAGATAGTTGCTCTTGACGAGACTAATATCAAGGTTAAGATTGACCCTGATTATTATGATGAATTACCATCTGCCAACTGGAAAGATTCAGGTGACTATCTTGAACTGACATATGCAATGACAGGCGACGGAATAGCCTTAAGCAATAATGGCACTGAACTGCATTTCAATTTCGATTTATCGGAAGAAGAGTAAATGTGGTACAATAATCTGATAGATATAGATTAACAGAAAGTGGAGAATAGATATGGTTATAGAGTATATGGGACACAGCTGCGTCAGAGTTAAAGATTTTCAGGACACGGGATACAAAGTAGTTTTCGATCCATACCAGAAGGGTTGTGTTGAGGGCTATCGTGATCTTGATGATGAGGGAAGAGCGAACATCGTTCTCTATTCGCATGAGCATGCTGATCACTTTGGTGCTGACAATGTAAGCATTGAAACTTTTGAAGGTGAGTGCCCATTTGAAATTCAGAAGATTGAGTCCTTCCATGATGCTGAGCATGGTGCACTGAGAGGAAATAACACAATACATATCGTTACTCTCAAGGCTAGCGGCGAGAAGGTTATTCACTATGGTGACCTGGGCCAGGATATTGATGAATTGCTGACAGATGAGAACCTTGAGCTGCTCAGCGGAGCTGATTATGCATTTGTACCTGTTGGAGAGGTTTATACAATTTCACAGGACCAGGCAATTGAACTAATTGATAGAACCAAGCCTAAGACAGCAATTGCGATGCACTACAGAAGTGATATATATAAATGCGGACTTGCTAATCTCAAGACTGAGCAGGACTTTATGATCAAGGGCATGGAAACTTGTCATGATGTTCAGCTCGTACCTTATTCATTTATTGATACCTGCGAGGATAAGATTCCGTGGGAAATTATGGCACTGATGCCTGAGTGTAGCATCGCCAATCCAACTAACAAGAAATAGGTGAGAACATGTTATTTAAAGATATTTCAATCATCGATGAGAATTACGAAGTAAGAGAGCATATGTATGTAGGCACAGAGGGTGCTTTCATTAAGTATGTGGGAGACAAGATGCCAACAGAGGACTTCGGAGAAGTCTATGAGGGTAAGAACAGACTTCTCTTGCCTGCCTTCTACAATCTGCACAGCCATCTTCCTATGGCACTGATGCGTGGCTATGGTGAGAATCTGCCGCTGATGACTTGGCTGCAGGGTAAAATCTTCCCATTCGAGTCACATCTTACTGAAGATGATATGTACTGGGGTTGTCTGATGGGCATCGCTGAATCATTAAGATATGGTATTGGAAGTTGTTCTGATATGTATCTTAATGAAAATGCTTCCGGAAGAGCATTTGCTGAAGGTGGAATGAAGGCTAACTTCAGTAACAGCGTAGTATGGATGGATGAGGCAGATTATTTCGACCTGCCATACTACGAGAATACTCTAAAGGCTATTCAGAAATATGACGGATATGACGATGGAAGACTGCATGCTGAATTCGCTCTTCACGCTGAATACACTTCAACTGAGAGAGTTGTTAGAGGTCTTGCTGAGGCTGTTCTCAACAACAATTCAAGCGTTCATGTTCATGTTGCCGAAACTAAGTCAGAGGTAGACCTCTGCCGTATTCGTCATAAGGAGAAGACACCTGTAAAGTATCTTGCTGACTGCGGACTCTTCGATGCACCGACTGTAGCAGCTCATTGTGTTTTTGTTAATGACGATGATATAGCAATTCTTAAGGAGCACAATGTAACTGTTGCGACTTGCCCTAAGAGTAACCTCAAGCTGGCCAGCGGAATATGTCCGGCAACACAGCTGATTAATTCTGGCCTTAATGTTGCAATCAGTACTGACAGCGTTGCAAGCAATAACAATCTGAACATGATTGAAGAAATGAGATTCTTCAATCTGCTGCAGAAGGGCTCAACTCTCGACCCAACTGTTATTACACCTCAGCAGACTCTTTATGCGGCAACAAGAGCAGGAGCTATCGGACAGCATAGAATGGATTGCGGACTTATCAAGGAGGGATTCAGAGCTGATATTACTGTGATGAACACTGATACGATCAGCACTCTGCCTGTTCACAATATGCTGAACAACCTTGTTTACTCAGCATCCGGTAATGATGTAGTGCTGACAATGGTTGATGGTAAGGTTCTGTACAATAACGGAGAGTTCACAACTCTTGATATAGAGAAGATTGAATACGAGTGTGAGAAGTCACGTCAGCGTATTCTCGGATCAATTGAAGAAACTAAGATTCCGGATCTGGAAGTTAAATAGGAGGACATAATGGAGATTAAAGGTAGTATTAAGAACGGTATTATTACTCTGGCCCTCAAAGGAAGAATGGATATGGCCAATGCGGCTGATGCAGAGCAGGCCTTTCTTAAGTATTCGGAAGAGGGTTCCAAGTTCGTGCTGAACTTTACAGATGTGGAGTTCATTGCATCAGCCGGAATCAGAGCATTGCTGACTCTCTATAGAACTGTATGTGATAGAGAAGGCGGTATTGTTACAATTATCAATGCACAGCCTCAGGTTGTTGAGGTTCTCCAGGAAACTGATTTCGCGGAGTTGTTTAACATCTAATGATCTATGGGTTTAGCTTTTGATTTTCTGCAGACTGCTTGCTTTATTATTGTTCTGTCATATGTTCTGACTAGGACTAATGTGCTGAATGATGATAAGGCAACTGCAGGGACAAGTAAATACAAGCTTGCGGTTATATCACTGATATTCCTGTTCATTTCGCTTTATGGTGTGGTCATAAGGGCCCACCTGGTATCCGGTGTTTATGTAGACACGAGGATTGCCGGAATAGCAATGGCAGGAATGATTTTTGGTTATGCGCCGGCAGCTCTTGTGCTGATACCGACTGTAACCATTTCTATTTTTATAGGTGATGTTACTGTAGCAGCAGATGTGGTTGCCATGTTCATAGCTTTCGCCTTGTCGGGATACTGTCACAAGCATTTTCCACGCCTTGATGCCGTTTTGTCCGGAATAATAATTGGCATTCTCGAGATTGCACATATGCTGCTGATTGTCTGGCTCGTGAGACCTATGTCTGCGGCCAAAACTATTATCTATTCCATCAGCTTCCCGATGATAGTCATTAACGGTCTGGCGGTGCTGCTGTTCGTGCTGGTCATGAAGGACCTGAATGACAGGAAGAGGCTATGGAACAAGGAAAAGAGGATTCAGTCCGAGATGGCAGTTGCAAGGAATATTCAGATGTCACTGCTGTCCAAGGATTTTGAAATTGATCCAAGACTCGACCTGCATGCTTATCTGGAACCGGCTCAGGAAGTTGGCGGAGATCTGTATGCATATACGATTGACGATGGACATTTCTTCAAATTCATTGTGGGAGATGTTTCAGGCAAGGGTATTTCAGCGGCACTCACAATGAGCAGATGCGAGACCATATTCCAGGATATGGTTCGTTATTCTGATAATCCTGCTGAGTTAATGACAGCTCTTAACAAGAGAATGTGTGATAATAACAAGGCGGGAATGTTTATCACGGCAACTGTTGGATTCCTCGACCTGAACACGGGCAAACTGATATATTCCAACGCTGGACATCTCAGCCCGCTGCTTGTTACAGAGGTTGATGCTCCTGTTGTGCTGGATAAGCCTAAGGGTAAGCCTCTGGGAATTCTTTCCGGTGCTGCATACAGCAATATGGAATATACTCTGGATTATGGCCGGTATCTTGTGCTGATTACCGATGGCGTCACTGAAGCTGAGAATGTCGGAAGAGAACTGTTCGGTTCAGATAGAGCGCAAGAATCTGTTACAGGTCTCAGCAATATATGTGCATCTATGATTGATGATGCTATTGTTGACAGTGTCAGTGAGTACAGTAACGGTGCCGACCAATCGGATGACATTACTATTATGAGTATAGGTATTCGAAAAACTCCGTTTGAGTATTCGATTAACAGCGATATCAAGGAGCTGACTAAGGTTGCAAATGAAATAAACAAGGATATGGCAAACACCTCGGCGGATGCGAGTGTCAGAGATGATATTGCACTTGTAATTGAGGAATATGTCAGCAATATAATTAAGCATTCTGATAAGGGTAAGGGAACAGGGAAAATCAGAATTGGTATATGGCCTGAGGAAACAAATGCCATTATACAGATAGAGGATGATGCTGATGCTTTCAATCAGTTTGAAGCAGATTCCCCAATGTTGAGTGTTGATCCTGAGAAGAGACAACCGGGTGGCATGGGAATTCATATGACTAAGAACCGTGTTGTAGATTACAGTTATTACGGCGATGACGGTGGGAATCTCATTACCATGTATTTAAGGAGTCAGAAAGACAAGAATGATTAAATGCGATGAGTTACGCATGTTTAAATACGCTTCGATGATCAAGAGCCTCGCTTTCTGTGCGGCAAGCTTTGCGTGCCTTTCTGTAATATTCAAGAACAGCTTTGTCATCGTTCCTGAAGTTACAGAGATAAGACTGTGCAATATAGTGGCGTGCTGTTACGGTATCTGGTTTGGACCAGCCGGGGCATGGGGCTGTGCAATCGGCAACCTCGTTGGTGACCTGGGCGGTTCACTTACCGTTCTGAGTGTTGGAGGATTCATAGCAAATTTCGTTTCGGCATATCTGCCATACAAAGTTTGGGGTGTACTTGGCTCAGTTTGCGGAGAGCACAGGTTAGAGCGCCCGTCAATGCAGTCCACAGGATGGATAGTCAGATATCTGATTGCAGGATTCGTTTCGGTAATGGCGTGCTGTGGTGTTCTGGCAATTACATTTGAGGCCACAGATGCGCTGCCAACTATGAATACAATTCTGCTCGTTTTCTGTAACAATATGGCAGCCACTTTGATTGGAATGCTCCTGTTTGTTGTTATGGCTAAAGTTTCATCCAGGGTTCTTCCATATTGGCGTGACCAGATGTATGATGAAGAAGGACTGGAATTCGTCAAGGAAGATATGACCAAGATTAAGATAATTATAGCGGCATCAGCAGCACTTCTGATATATACTTTCGCATATATGTTGAGTGGAAAGTTCTCATTCTTTGTTATGGATGAGTTCAATCAGCCGATACCTATGATAATCAGTTGTGTATATACAATAGCTGTTGCAGTTGTCACAGCCATGTGTCAGTGGAGGAATAAGGACTAGTGGCAGGATTTACGGTATTCAGTTTAACAGGTGTATTTATTCTTGCAGTTTACTTCGTAGCCGGAATTGTTGATTCCGTCTGCGGAGGTGGCGGCTTGTTTACTGTGCCTGCGCTAATGTCTATAGGCCTGTCAGCTCATATGGTTGTTGGAACCAACCAGGGCTGCCTCATACTTGGTAATGTTACAGCAATATACAAGTATGGCAAGAACGGCAAGATAGATTACAAGATTGCTGCTTGTGCGCTACCATTTACTTTGGTTGGCGCATTCCTTGGAGCTCAGCTTAATCTGCTCATTCCAACCAGATATCTGCAGCTGGTAATGATATTCCTGCTGCCGGTTATGGGTATTCTGTCGTTCTTTAAGAAGGACTTTGGTCAGGAGAATCACCCTGAAATGGTGCCTAAGAAAAAGAGATATATCAATGCTGCGTTGATTGGACTGCTGATCAGCACATACCATGCCTTCTATGGACCTGCAAGCGGAATGTTCTATATAGCTGCCTTCTGCATTGCGCTCAAGTACGACATGATCAATGCCAATGGCGTCAGCAAGGTTATGCTCCTTTTCGCGTGTTCAATCTCAGCTGTTACCTATGCGATGGCAGGTAATGTAGAATGGAGAATCGTGCTGACCGCATCAATCACATACATAATAGGCAATTACATCGGATCAACTATTGCACTCACCAAGGGAGCCAAGGTTGTAAAACCTGTATTCTACTGCATGCTTGTCGTTCTCTTTGCCAAGTTGCTGATTGACCTCTAACGCACACCTAAGTCGTTCCTATCTTTCGCATATTTTCGAACAATAATAATAAAAGTCGGATTTGCCGCCATATTTGAGCATAATCCGACTTTTTTGTTGTGAATAAAACTACGAATATGAACCGAAATCCTACATTCTTTCAACGGCAAAAACTGTACTGCAGCGAAAGTTTAATTGTTGTATATTTGTGCCCTAGGGAGTCCGGCGAGCAATCATCACCCTGAAGCACCAGCGGAAGGGAGATGAATTAGGACATGGTAACATATGAAGCTATAGCCGCATTTGCCACTATAGGACTTCTTATCGTCGCTATTGTTGCCTGGCGTGATGGTAAATAATTATTTCCTGTAAAAAGGAAAAAGCCACCCGATGGGTGGCAACCATTTAAAGCTCAGGGTGCAGCACAAAGGCTTCCCTTAATCAAAATATAGCATGAAAGTCGTTAGCAATCAAGCGAATGGTACGAACAAATCATATATAACGCAAACATGCGATATCTTGTGAGGAGAATAGAAAATGAGAATCAGACTAATTATTAAAGATAAAGATTATCGCCAAGCTATGGTGGATACAATCGGGAAATCGGATAAAGACGTATACGTTGAAATCGGGAAGATGGATGGCTGCTTGGATATAGGAGACAAGACCCTGATAATCACAGATTATCCTGAACATGAATGCAATTTCCTCTCGATATCGGATTTCAGAATGAGAGTGATCTTTCTAACAACAAATCCGAGCGATGTCTTGAATCCGGATAAGGATGACGAATACTATAGGCTATTCAAATATAACAGCATGAGCAGCATATTCAGCGATGTAGAGCAAATTTATTACAGATGGACCGGAGAAACCAATACATCGCTCGGCTTGGTAGGAAGGGTGTATGTAGTATGCTCAAGCGATATGAATGATTCTTCAATATATGCCAAGGCACTGGCGAGACAGGTGCTATTCAGAAGAGGTGGCAGCATATTGCTGATATCGCTCAAATACATTAATGATTATCCGTGCCTTGATGAGACAAATACCTCCAGATTCTCCAGGTTAATGTACTACTTGGATATCAATCTGGATTTCCCGGCAGATGCTTTCACTTTTAATGATGCTTACGGAATCAGCTATATGAGATTGCCTTTCGGCTTAAATCCTGTGTCGTATCTGGATATCAATGATCTTGAGATTATGGTACGAAACTTCAGCCATAGGAGCTTCGACACCGTGATTCTTGACATCGGGAATTCGTACAGTGAGGTTAATATTCGAATGATTAACAAGGCGGATAACATACTGTGGTTCGACGGAGGCGGAGGCAGGTTCAGACTGGATGATGTGTTTGTTGAGACGGATATTTACTCCAAGACCCAGCGTGTAAATATTCAGGGAAAGGATACGGATGTAGAACCGATAATAGATGACTACGTTCGTAAAGTGTATGGAATACAGGAGTCTGTATCGAATGAATAAGAGAGAAATAATCAGAAAGTATTCTTATGAAATAGACTATCAGGTCAAGCAGGCAAGAAAGTGGATGACAACGCAAACGGGCAAGGTTACTAATGAAGCTCTGCATGTCTATGTAGAAGATTCATTTTTCAATAATGAGAAGCTCAAAGACGTCGATATTCACGAAATCAGTGTAATTATCGATGCCGTGTATAGGCGAATATTATGCAAGTACGGGATACTTACAGACCTTCTTGAGGATGATAACGTTAATGAGATTATGGTTAACGGACCCGACAAAATCTTTGCTGAGAAGAATAGCCGAGTAATTGCGATTGATGATGCATTTACTTCTGAATTGGAGCTTGAGGAAGTCATAAGAATGTTTGCATCGGACGTACACAGGGAGATAAATGAGGCCAACCCGATTGTCGATGCGAGACTCAGCAGCGGATACAGAGTAAATGGAGTGCTTAATAATGTTGCACTGAATGGGCCAATACTGACTATTCGAAAGTTTTCAGAAAAAGATATTGAGCTTGCAGACATGATACGTTACGGCAGTATTTCAATGGAGTGTGCCGAAGACCTGGCAGCGCTTGTGAACAGCGGATACAACGTTTTCATCAGCGGTGGAACATCCTCGGGCAAAACGACATTCCTTAATGCTCTCGTTCGTGCGATAAACCCGGACGAAAGGGCGATTATTATCGAGGACTCTGCGGAACTCAAGATTCATCAACTGAAGAACAGGGTGCATATGGAGTGCCGCAGTGCCAATTCTATAGGCAAGGGAGAGGTCAGCATGGCGGATCTTATCAAGACAAGCCTGAGAATGAGGCCGGATAGAATCATAGTCGGTGAGGTAAGAGGCAAGGAAGTTGTAGATATGATACAGGCTATGTCGACCGGCCACGAAGGAAGCATGTCAACAGGACATGGCAACTCAATCAAAGGAATGCTTAACAGACTGGAAACGATGTATCTGATGGATTCGCAGATACCTATGTATTCAGTCAAGAGCCAGATAGCAAATGCTATCGATATATTCGTTCATCTGAGAAGGGACAGCAGTGGTAACAGAGGGGTTGTTGAAGTAGCTGAACTGGTGGGCTTTGACGGCGAAGAATACAAGTTGAATTACCTCTATATCACCGATAGCGATGGCAAATTGACACGAACCAACAACATGCTGGTTGACAGGGACAGGCTGAACCGCAATGGTTTTGGAATAATGATGGGAGGCAGGAATGACAGACCTGCGTAAATACGAATTAAACCGCACAGAGAACATATTGTTCTATATAGCGCTGGGAATACTCAGTGTAGCAGTAGCAATGCTGCTATATCGAAATATCATTTTTGCAATAGTGATAATTCCATTTGCTGAAAAATTGAAGTCATATGTCATTGACATAATTATCGACAGGAGGAGACAGGATTATCTGATTCAGTTCAAGGACTTCCTGTTTATGGCTTCGACGGCAATTGGCGCCGGAAGATCGATGAAGGATGCGGTGGGTGAAACAATACCCGGAATAAGGGATATATATGGGAATAATGCAATACTTGCAGGAGAACTGGACAAAGTCTACGAACGCCTGGAGGTGGGAGGAGAGAATGATGTTGATGTTCTTATGGACCTCGCTCTTTCCAGCGGAATGGAAGATTGCGTTGACTTTGTAACCATATATTCCATCTGCAAATCAACGGGTGCCAGCTTGATTCTGGCTCTTAACAAGGCCGCCTCGGTAATTATTGAGAAGATGACAATAGACAGAGAAATCAGGGAACTTGTCAAGCGCAAGGAGAGCGAAGGCATCGTTATCTTCGTAATGCCGATCATCGTTCTCTTATTCATGAATATATGCGCATCAGACTATGTTGCACCGCTGTACGATACGTGGGCGGGAAGAATAATCATGACGGTAGTTCTTGCTGCCAATATAGGAATATATGGAATGATACAGAAAATTACCAATGTTCAGGTATAAATATGCAGAAAACTAAGGAAATTGTTGAACATATTAAGGGAGATAAGAAAGTAAGATCGAGAATCTTCCTAATAACATTAAGTATGGCTTTATTCATACTGGCACTTGTTATACGAGGTCCGGAAAACGGGCCAAAGTATATAACTGATGAATCCGGAAATATTATTGCAATTCAGAGAGAATCGCTAGCGACATCCGAGGAATACGATCTGAATCTGGAAATAATTGACGGAGAAAACAGTAGCGAGAGGTCGGTAAGGATTAATAAGCAGGCTGCAGGCAATAAAACGCCTGAGCCTAGTGATGAGGAAAATCAGCAAGCGGAAAGAGAAGCTGAGATAACAGGAATAATAACGGAAATAGAGCTTTCTGATGACAAACGTATCAAATTACCTGCTTGCCTGTCAGATGGAAGCAGACTCAAGTGGTCAATTAAAGAAAAGGCTGTTGATACCGGCTGGTTATTCATTCCGCTGATTTATATATGTCTGATAATCCTTGTCGTCAAGAGCAGCATTGATTCAAATACCGATACTGACAAAGAGATAAGGCAGTCGATAATAATGGGTATGCCGCGTTTCACAAATCAGCTCCTGCTGATGATGAATGCGGGAATGATATTGAGCGATGCCGTTGAGAGAATCAGTAGCAGTTACAGACTTTTTGGAGAAGAAAACATGGGTTTCTTCGAACGGGAGATGACAACTCTTGCTGATAGGAACATGGATCATCGCAGCAGTACAGCTATGCTCATAAATGACCTGGCCGGAACGTATAACGTAAAAGAATTGATGCGTATATCTACGATTCTGCTTGAAAACGAACGTAGAGGAAGTGATGTCATTGATAACCTTGAGCGAGAGAGCAGGTATCTGTGGGATGACAGAAAGATTATTGCAAGAGAACGCGGCAAAATGATAGATACGAAGATGTCATATCCATTGGCTATTCTGCTGCTATTGCTCATCGTTATCACTATGGCACCGGCAATGATGAATTTGTAAATTACAAGGAGGCAATTATGATTAAACTAAAACACAGCCGTCTGGCAAGAACAATGAGATCCAAGTCAGGAATGGAACTTGTGCAGGTTGCAATACTAATCGCGATTGCGGTTGCACTCGGTATCATTTTCAAGGCTTCAATCACTGACTTTGTTAACAGAATCTTCGGTAATCTAAATGCAGCTAATTTCTAACAAGCGTGGATCGGAGATGGTTGAGGCGAGCATCGCGATGCCCATCATCATCCTAACCGTCATGCTGCTGTTAAGACTCTTCGTGTTCTATCTTCAGATATTGAACACGGGAGTCAGCGAGCATGAGAAGGCGATTGCCGAGTGGGATAAATACTCGGGCATAACAATGAGGACTTATGAAACTAATACAGAAGTTGAGATGCTTAGGGGCGGATTGCTGGGAATGGATCTCAGCAAGGAGATAGAGTCCAAGGCATATTTCTTCAATGAAGATTTTCTTGTAAGGTCAGGTGAGATAATTGATCAGGAATAAAACAGGCTCTTCAATGGTGCTGCTGTCTATGGTGTTTGTAGCACTGATGCTGAGCATTACGGCAGCCGTCAGTATTGCAAGGGCTTTAGTAATTAAAAGTGAATGTGAAACTTTTGGGCATGTATGGAACAAGGCAATACTATCCGAATATGATGTTAACCTTCTGAATGACTATAACCTTCTAGCCTACTGGGGTAATGAGGCCGAAGTTCAGAAAAAGGTGGATATGTATCTCAATTATTCAGCGGGTAGCAAGTTGGATGCAAGCATTGGCCATGCTTCTGCGGAACTCAAGGGATATGAACTTGGAGATGTTAAGAATTTCAGGAAGGCGATAAAAAACAGTTTTGCTTTTTCGGCACTGAATTCAGTTATTAATGGTGACAAGCGAAAGGCAAGAAGCAATGATGGAGAGGAAGACTATGGCTCCAGAGAACTTGCCAATCCTGTAGTTCTGGATACTCTGCCATCCAATGGTAACAACAGTTCTATAGATATTGATCAGTTACCCAAGAATATAAAGACAGGAGACTATTTCAAGAAACTGCTTGAATCAGCTCAAGAACTTGGAACAGAAATGACTTTCATCAATAATTATTTGGGTAATTATGTTACCACTTCGCAGTCCAAAGATGGATTCTTCAGAAATGAATGGGAATACATTATACACGGCAGTAAGAGTGATAAATCTAATTATAACTTCTGTAGAAATTGCATTTTCGTTATAAGAAATGCTTCTAATCTCGCATATCTGTTAAGTGATACTGCGAAAATGGATATTATCAAAGCTGTTGCAGAATGTCTGACACCCGGGGTAGCCGGAGTACTGACGACTGCTGTTATTGCGGAAATATGGGCGGCTGCCGAAACCAAGATGGATATGGATAAGCTGCTTAATAACGATAGAGTTCCGTTCATTAAGAATACTGATACGTGGCAGACTGACGTTGATTTGCTGTTGGAGAGCAGCGATCTTAGGGGTGAACTGGATCAGGAAAGTCGGGATGCGCTTGGAACTGAGGAAGGTAAAATCAAGGATATGGATGGTGCTGAAGCAGATAATGGAAATCCGTCAGAAGGACAGACCTACGATGAGTATCTGATGGCTATGATGATGCTGGTCAATAAGGATGTGCGCACGCTAAGACTGATGGACATTGTTCAGATTAATATGAAATATCGGCACTATAAGGATTTTAATATGATGGAGTATTTCACAGGAGTCAGGTATTCCATCAAGGCTAACGGGAGAAATTATGACTTCGAAGACTGCTACAAATAAGAGAGGAAGCTACATACTCGAGACTACAATCAGCCTGCCGATTTTTATGATAGCTGTTATTGTAATGTGCTCGATTATTCTGATGTACTCATGCATCGAGGATGCAAACTTCATAGCCGGAACGGAACTGAGAAAAGGTGCCGCGGAGGCGATATATGCTAATACTGCCATACTGATTCCGGGGAGAATTAGCGAGAGAATTAAAGAACATTCTCAGGTGGACGACCTATATCTTACAGATTTCGCTTACAGGGCGAACCGGTTGGGACAAGACGAAATTATTGCAATAAGATACAAGATGAAGCTCAGAACCAAGAACCCACTGGATCTCGCCTCAAGAGCAGATTATGATGTCTCATTGGCTACGAGAGCATATGTTGGCAAGCTTAGAGATGTAGGGAATATGAGTGCAGCCGAACTGATGGACAGGAATGCCAAGGGTGTGTTTATTTTTCCCAAAAGTGGCGAGAAATACCACAGTGAGGGATGCGCCGTGCTTCATGCGAAGTATATATCATCTGTTTTGAGTAACGCTATCAGGAACGACTACACTTCATGCCCACTGTGCCATAGCCGAACAGCCGCTAATGGAACGCTTATATACTACTTCCCTGATGATGGTAAGGATTATCATCTTCCGGGATGTCCTTGTCTTGAGAGAAACTACATAGAAGTGGATATTGATACTGCACTGGAAAGAGGTTATACACCTTGCTCCAAGTGCGGTGGTTAGGAGGTAGGAATGAAAGAATTAAAAGAAGAAGTGAGCGAATGTAAAATACCAACGTACATCGAAGACATTCTGATACACAACTATTGCCCGAACTTCCTTAGGATGTCGATGGTTAGAGAGGGTAGCGATTATACTTTCAGTTATCAGACAGAGAGATACAGAAAGCTTGATATCGGCAGTTTGGATACTTATGACAAATTGGTGCTGCTGAGAACAATCATTTCAATGAGAGATGGTAACGAGGATTGGCTCATACAGGATGAGAACTATCTGCTCGACCCTGAGCTGATATACACAGTCAATAATAACGTGCAGGAAGGTAGCGTGAGACTGCTTTTCTATCCTGATTACAACCGCAAGACCTTCCAGAAGAAACTGATTGAATTTGCTGAAAAACTCAGGAATGCTAAGAACAAGATTGAGACAGATTTATTCGAAAAATTTACCTCAGTTTGTGAATTAAGTGACTGGAACAGAACACGATTATTCCTTGATAAAAATATTCTCAGAATGCAAAAAATGTAGTATAATAACTTTGATTTTGAATATTTTCAGAAAGGATGGAAAACTGAAATGATTTATACAACAGAAGTTCAGAACATGTGTCCTGTAGCTAAGGGCGCTTACCATGGCCCTGCTGCTATTCCTGAAGAGGGAGATTGGGTACAGGTTAAGGAGATTAAGGACGTTAGCGGACTTACTCACGGTATTGGTTGGTGTGCACCTCAGCAGGGCGCTTGCAAACTGACACTCAACATCAAGGAAGGTATTATTCAGGAAGCTCTCGTTGAGACAATCGGATGTTCAGGAATGTCTCACTCCGCTGCAATGGCAAGTGAGATTCTGATTGGCAAGACTATTCTCGAGGCACTTAATACTGACCTCGTATGTGATGCTATTAATACTGCTATGAGAGAGCTCTTCCTCCAGATCGTTTACGGAAGATCTCAGACTGCTTTCTCAGAAGGCGGACTGCCTATCGGAGCAGGTCTTGAGGACCTTGGAAAGGGACTCCGTTCACAGGTTGGTACAACTTATGCTACTGTTGCTAAGGGACCTAGATACCTTGAGCTCGCAGAGGGTTATGTTACTAAGTTAGCTCTTAATGACAAGGACGAGATCATCGGTTACGAATTCGTTAACCTCGGAAAGATGATGGAGGCTATCAAGAAGGGCACTGATGCTAACGAAGCTCTTGAGAAATTCAGAAATCATTATGGTCAGTTCGATGCTGCTGTTAAGTACATCGATCCAAGAACTGAGTAGGAGGTGGCATCATGGCATTATTTGAAAGTTACGAAAGAAGAATTGATAAGATTAATGGTGTCCTCGCTCAGTACGGATTAAAGAGCGTTGAGGAGTGCCGTGAACTGTGCCAGTCTAAGGGATTTGACCCTTATGACATCGTTAAGGGAATTCAGCCTATCTGCTTTGAGAACGCCGGCTATGCTTACTGTGTAGGCGCAGCTATCGCAATCAAGAAGGGCGTTAAAGACGCTGCAGAGGCTGCAGAGGCAATCGGAGAAGGACTGCAGGCATTCTGCATTCCTGGATCAGTTGCTGATGACAGAAAGGTTGGACTCGGACATGGTAATCTCGGAGCTAAGCTCTTAAGAGATGAGACTAAGTGCTTCGCATTCCTGGCAGGACACGAGTCATTTGCTGCTGCAGAGGGAGCTATCGGTATCGTTAAGAACGCTAACAAGGCACGTAAGGAGCCACTGCGCGTTATCCTGAACGGACTTGGTAAGGACGCTGCACAGATTATTTCAAGAATCAACGGATTCACATATGTTCAGACTAAGTTCAATTATTTCACCGGCGAACTCGAGATCGTTAGCGAGACAGCTTATTCAGATGGTGAAAGAGCTCAGGTTAGATGCTTCGGTTCTGATGATGTACGTGAAGGCGTTGCTATCATGCATCACGAGGGCGTTGATGTATCCATCACAGGTAACTCAACTAACCCTACAAGATTCCAGCACCCAGTAGCAGGTACTTACAAGAAGGAGGGCATCGAGCAGGGTAAGACTTACTTCTCAGTAGCATCCGGTGGTGGTACAGGAAGAACACTGCATCCTGATAACATGGCTGCAGGTCCTGCTTCATATGGTATGACAGATACTATGGGAAGAATGCATTCAGATGCACAGTTTGCCGGATCTTCATCAGTTCCTGCACACGTAGAAATGATGGGATTCCTCGGAATGGGCAACAACCCTATGGTAGGTGCTACAGTGGCAGTTGCAGTAGCAACAGCAACAGCACTTAAATAGTGATTATTACAAACAGCACTTCATAACGAAGTGCTGTTTTCTTTCAGAGTACAAGGAGCATCGTTTATTAGTTTATGGAAATTATCAGAGCTGAGCATTCAGGCTTCTGTTTTGGAGTAAACAGAGCAATAGATACTGCATTTAGTGAAGCTGAGCAATTCAGTGGTGAAGGCAAGCTGTATTCCTGCGGCCATCTGATTCATAACAATGCTGTCGTAGACAGGCTTGCTGAGAAAGGCGTTGCAATAATAGACAGCCTTGAGCATGCTGCTTCAGGAGATACAGTAATTGTCAGATCCCACGGGGAGCCGGAATCCTTTTATCTTGAGGCAGAGAAGAGGGGAATCAAGCTGGTTGATACAACCTGTGTCTTCGTTGAGAAGATTCACAAATTGGTCAAAGAAGCCTCTCTTAACGGTCAGGACATTATTGTTGTAGGCAGTCACGACCATCAGGAAGTAATGGCAACGATAGGGTGGTGTGATAATAAGGCTGTGGTTTTGGAAAATGCCGATGAGGCCAACGAATTCATACTAACATACAACGGTAACAATCCCCTTGTAGTGTGTCAGACTACTATTAAAGTTGAACTATTGGAAGAAATACTTGCTGTTCTAAGGTCCGCGGGAATAGAGTGCGATGTTAAGAATACCATCTGCAATGCGACAAGAGACAGGCAGGAGAGTTGCCGAGATCTTGCCGGCAAAGTAGATATGATGGTGGTTGTTGGAGATAAACACAGCTCGAATTCCAGAAAATTGTATGAAATAGCTCAGAAATATTGTAGAAACAGTGTTTTCATACAAGGCCCTGAAAAAAATTTATTGCCTAATGCACAAAATTATAATAAAATAGGTATAATTGCTGGCGCATCTACGCCGGAATGGATTATCAAGGAGGTTATTTCTAGTATGAGCGAAAATGTTGAAAAGAATCCAATGCTGGATTTCATGGATGACATTGAGAAGTCTTTACGCCTTCCTAAGCCAGGCGATATTATCGATGGTAAGGTTGAT
>JAZUDV010000041.1:0-11553 GCA_045639825.1 Anaerovoracaceae bacterium | reverse complement strand
AGTAAAAGCAAATATTCAATGTTTCCTTTTGTTCCTGTAATTGGTGAAAAAGTTAACGCATGTGCATGCAGATCATTCTCTTCAGCATAAGCAATAACCTTATTAATTACCTCGATATGAATCTCAGGTTCGCGGACAATTCCGCCCTTTCCTACCTGATCTTTACCGGCTTCGAATTGAGGCTTTACCAAGGCCAAAACACAGCCATCTTGTGCAAGAATCTTGCTGCAAACCGGGAACATGTGCTTGAGCGATATAAAGCTGACATCTATGGATATAAGATCAATATCCTCTTTGATAAGATCAAGATCCATGTAGCGGATATTGGTTTTCTCCATATTGACTACCCTGTCATCAACTCTCAGTTTGTAGTCAAGTTGACCGTAACCGACATCTACAGAATAAACTTTTAAAGCACCATTCTGCAGCATGCAATCGGTGAATCCACCTGTGCTGGCTCCCATATCCATGCAATAGCAGCCATCAGGCGAAATGCCGAACTCATTGATAGCCTTCTCCAACTTGAATCCGCCGCGGCTGACATAGGGACATTCCCGCCCCTTCACTTCAATAACAGATTCTACATCGAAAGTAGAACCCGGCTTGTCTTCGAGTCTTCCGTCAACTGTAACAAGACCGGCCATTATAGTTCTCTTGGCCTTCTCTCTTGACTCAGCAAGACCGTTATTTAGTACAAGTACATCAAGCCTTTCTTTCACAGTATGCCTTAACTTTCTCAGCTACAGACTTAGCGTCTATGCCACATTCAGCTCTCAGCTCGGAGACTTTGCCCTGAGCAATAAAGCTGTCAGGAATTCCAATGTTTAATATATCAAATGAATCATTCTTGTATTCATTGTTGAAAGCACTGCCAAATCCACCCTGAACAACACCATCTTCAAGTGTTACAACCAGCTTGGAATCGAGTATGTGCCATGAAGTATCCAGTGGTTTAACAACAGCAACGTCGATGACTCCAACCGAATAGCCTGAAGCTCTGAGTATATCAGCGGCACCCATTGCTTCATCAAGCATAGCACCAACTGAGAGAATGGTTATATCTTTGCCTTGAGTCAGAATGATATTGTTACCATCGAAGGCTTTCAGTCTGGCGTGTTCGCCAACAGAAGAACCCCTTGGATATCTGACAGCAACAGGGCCATCGAGATTAACTGCATAAGTAAGCATTTCCTCCAATTGATTGCCATCTGATGGAGCAAGAACAGTCATGCTAGGAATCATATTCATATATGCGAGGTCGAACTGTCCATGATGGGTTTCGCCATCATTGCCGACAAGACCGGCTCTATCTATTGCAAATACTACATGAAGATCCTGAAGCGCTACATCTTCAACGATATAATCATAAGCACGTTGAAGGAAGCTTGAATATATTGCAACTACAGGGATGTAGCCTGATTTGGCAAGACCGGCAGCAGTTACTACCGCATGCTCTTCGGCAATTCCGACATCAAAATATCTACTTGGATATTCTTCCCAGAATGGAAGTAGTCCTGTAGCGGTTCCCATTGCGGCAGCTATTGCAACAATCTTCTTGTTATCATGTGCCAGCCTGAGTATTGAGGATCCGAATACTTCAGAATAAGAAGGATTGCTACTTGACGATAACAAATTACCGCTATTAATATCAAAAGCTCCGATTCCGTGGAATTTTCTAGGATACATTTCAGCCCATTCATATCCCTTGCCCTTCTTGGTAATAACATGAATAATCGTAGGACCGTCAATCTGATTGGCATCCTTAATAACTTCGACCATATCATGGATATTATAGCCATTAACAGGTCCAAGGTAAGTAATTCCAAGGTCTTCAAAGATGTGGGATTCTTCTCCCATCAAAGAATACTTAATATGATCCTTAGAACTCTTAAGTCCTTCATATAATGCATCTCCTACAACAGGTACATCACGCAAAGCAGTCTTAAGGGAAACTTTTGTTTTGTCATAAGCTTCGGAAGATCTGATCTTGGCAAGATACTTAGATGTTGCACCGACATTCTTGGAAATGGACATTCCGTTATCATTCAGAATTATTTTAACGTTTGTTCTGTTGGCGCCTATGTTGTTAAGTGCTTCATATACTATGCCACCTGTAAGCGAGCCATCGCCAATAACTGCAACGATATTGTTATCTTCTCCGTTGAGATCTCTGGCAAGAGCCATTCCATAGGCAGCACTGATAGATGTGCTGGAATGACCGGTATCATAGGCATCGTATTCACTTTCCCTACTCTTAGGGAAGCCGGATAAACCATTATATTGACGAAGTGAATCAAACCTGTCTGCCCTGCCTGTGAGGATTTTGTGTACGTAGGACTGGTGCCCGACATCATAGATAATCTTGTCTTCCGGCATATTGTAAACCCTGGTTAAGGCTATTGATAATTCAACAATACCAAGATTGGAAGCAAGGTGACCACCGGTCTTGGATACCTTCTCCAACAGGAATTCTCTGATGTCCGATGCAAGAATATCAAGATCTTCATATGAAGCATACTTGCAAACATCTATTAAGTTGTCTTTCTCCAGGTTGTATTTCATCAGTAATTTCTATTTTCAAGTTGTTTTGCCATACCGACAAAGTACTGAGCCTTATCTCCGTATTTCTCAATGGCTGCAATAGATTCTTCGGTTAATCTGTGTAATTCTTTCTTGGCAGCATCAAGCCCATGTACGCAGACGTAGTTGCACTTGTCCTGATCAGCATCCTTGCCAAGAGTCTTTCCCAGGAGCTTAGCATCACCTTCAAAATCCAGAATGTCATCAAGGACCTGGAATGCAATTCCTATGTTCATTGAATATCTTTCAAAATCATCAAGCATTGGCTTGTCAGCAGCTGCCAGATGAAGCCCTGCCAAGACAGCGGCAGTGATTAGATCCCCGGTCTTATGCGCCTCGATATAATGAACAAGTTCTGCGGTTCCTTTGCTATTCTCGTTGACAACATCGGCTGTCTGACCGCCTATCATGCCACGAACGCCTGCTCTTGACATAATCTCATGACCGGCACAGATATGATTGCTTGCTTCACCAAATGAAACTGCATTAAGTGCCTGTGAATACATCAATTCAGCAGCAGAATTCAGCAGTCCGTCTCCGGCTAATGTTGCGATGTCTTCACCGTAAACCTTATGATTGGTAGGTTTACCGCGTCTCAGATCATCATTATCCATTGCAGGCAGATCATCGTGAATCAAAGAATATGTATGTATATACTCAATTGCGCAAGCATATGGGATAGCTGTTTCAATATCACCACCTGCAAATTCACATGCAGCGAGAAGCAGTGTCGGTCTGACTCTCTTACCACCTACACTAAGACTGTATTTCATACTCTCTTTAAGAATGTGCGCTTCTTCGGAAACAGCAGGAATATATTTAAGAATATTAGAATTAACAATGTCCTTGTATTCCTCGTAACTATGCATCTTCCATACCCTTCTCATATATGCTGATATGCTGATCAGCCCGGTCCAATATATTCTTGCAGAATTCAGCTTCCTTCATTCCACTTTCGAAGAGCTTGAGAGAGTCCTCAAGACTAGTAGCCTGTTTGCCTATCTCGGAAGCAGCATTCTGAAGATTATTTAAAGCTTCTGTAAATGTCTTGTCTGTCATCTTAGCTCCTTTCCTTGGAAATGAATTTGGCTTTTAATGAACCGTCTTTCAATCTGACCGTATATTCTTCGTTATAAGCAATCTTTTCTACCGAAGATATAATGACACCATTTTGGTCCATAACAGCCGCATATCCCTTATTAAACACGTTCTCGGGGTTGTTCTCTTGTATGGAGATGATTGCCTTGTCTACAATTGACCTTGCTTCGGTTATTCTGCCCTTCATATTGGAATACAAGAGATCGGTTCTCGATTCTAGAAGGTTTCTTTCGGACTCAATTTTGAGTCTTATCGAGTCAAGAAGATATTGTTTGCTGCTTGCGATATCTTCCTGTAGTTTGTATGTATCCATTACAGCCATATCTGCAGCAGCTGTAGGTGTTTCGGCTCTGACATCAGCAACAAAATCACTGATTGAGAAGTCCGATTCATGTCCGACTGCCGAGATAATCGGTATATCGGAGGCGAATATTGTTCTTGCTAATGCCTCATCATTAAATGCTGCAAGATCCTCGGCTGAACCTCCGCCTCTTCCGACAATCAATGTGTCAATCCTCATGCCGGACTTAACAAGACTATTGGCAAGTTTGATGTTGCCGATAATACTCTCAACGGCACCTACGCCTTGAACCTGGGTCGGAAATATCAGAATATCTGTAAAGTTATTCTTGGATGTAATAATCTTCTTGATATCCTCTATTGCTGCACCTGTTGATGAAGTAACAATTCCAACTCTGTACGGAAATTCAGGTATAGGCTTCTTATACTTCTGATCGAACAGACCTTCCTTCTCGAGAAGTTCCTTGATGCGGTTGAATTCAGCCATCAGGTCACCCTCTCCGGCTGCTTCGACATGCCTGACGCTAAGTGAATAATTACCGCCTTTAGGATACGGACTGATATCACCGATTACTACAATCTTCTTGCCGTTCTCGACAAGCTTCATGTCAATATTACGAGCATTGGTACCCCAGATAGCGCATTTGATCATACTGTCAGAGTCTTTAAGTGTGAAATAGTAATGAATTCCGCTCTTACTAAAGCCGGAAACCTCGCCAATAACAGGAAGCCCTCTCAGATTGAGGTCATCCCTTAGTTTCTTGGCAATATATTCATTAACTTGGGATACTTTGAATGGATTCACTCTATTTGTCAGTCATTCTCTGAGATAATACGGCTACTCCTACTGCGTTATCTCCGCTCAATTCAGGGGCGCAGAATACGATAGAATTAGTATTATCTCTTTCTTTAATTCTATTTCTGATATACTTGCTGGCTGATACTCCACCTGCCATAAGTACTGTTTCTATATTGAATTTATCTTTAAGCTCGTAGGCACTCTGCAATAGCATATCCGCAATCATACCAAAGAGATATCTGATCATAAGATTAGTTTCAATTTCTCCAGGATTGATATCGATGTATCTGGTAAGCTTGGTTTCCAAACCTGAGAGATTAAAATGGCAATCTTCTATTTTTTGCTTGGTAATAAGCTGCTTTGTCTTGGAAATCTGATCGCTTGTAGCTGAAGAAATATCACTATAAACTGCAATATCATCAAGATACTTTCCTGACGGGAATGGTAATCCCATCTTGACACCTACTCTATCCAGCAACTGTCCGTAACTGATGTCCTTGGTTCCGCCAACGATTTCCATCATAAAGCCGGAACAATCAGGCTTACATACCAGATATTCAGTAGTTCCACCGCTGAGATGAAACAATATTGTTCTCTGATCAAACAGTTCCGGTTGCTCTGACATTACTGCAGCAGCGTGCCCTTCTTGGTGAGAGAACTGATGGACAGGAATGCTCAGTACTGATCCCAGTTCCTTAGCAAGATTGTAGCCTGCTAGAAAACAAGGCATATAAGAACCCTCAACTCTGCGTGGTCTTGTTGATACTCCGATTGCTGCAATCGCTCTTGGGTCAACAACACTAAAAGCATCTTCGATAAACTCAGGCAGTTTGTTGGAATGCATGAAGAATGCATCGGACTGCCTCAGACCCTTCTCTCCTGCCTTGACATCAAGAAATTCAGACCTGTTGAAGAGGATGTTCCAATTCTCATCAACAATAGAAACCGAAGTCTTGTAATTAGAAGTATCTATGCCAAGATATAATTTGCTCATATAACTACAGGTTCTTATCTATTTTGCTAAGAACAGAGTTAACGAAAGCATAAGACTTCTCATCACCGTATTTCTTAGCCATATTTACAGCTTCATTAATTGCAACACCGTTAGGAACGGATTCTATGTACAGCATCTCTGCAACTGCATTTCTTAATATTGCGAGGTCTGTCTTGGCAATACGCTCAAAGTTCCAATTATCCAGATTGGTTTTTATTGTATTATCGATATCCTCAATATGATCACGAATAGCCGTAAGTGTAGCGATGGCCTTATCTTTATTCAGGATTTTGGTATTCTCAGCAATAGGAATGACCTTCTCGTAATCAAATACTCCCTGTACATCCATCTGGAATATCAGTTGCATTGTCTGTTCTCTGATTTCTTCTCTCTTCATTTATTTCACCTGTTCATCTATTCCTTCAACAGATATATTTATGGACTTAATGAGCTCGAGTTCCTCCTCAAGGAGTGAATTCTTGCCAAGAGTCTGTATATCATAAGAAAGGGTTGGAATATTAACGCCGTAATACACTTTGAGTTTGGCATTCACAGTGTATAGATCCTTTTCCTTTTCTATTCCAACCTTAATAATCTTACTGATACCTTCTATCGATGAAATTGCATCAGTAATCTTCTGAACTATTATCTTTTCAAAGTTCGCAGCGCTTTTCTTATCAGCCATTATTCATCGTCGTCAGTGCCCTCAAGTATTTCAATCTTGAGTTTCTCTATACGTCTATCTTTAATACTCAGAATTGTGAATATATAATTTTCGTAATTAATCGGTTTGTGGTTGGCCTTCTCTTTAGGAATCTCACCGGTAAGATCAATGATAAATCCACCGATGGTTTCGCTGTTCTCTGATTCCAGATTAACACCTGTCTCTTCAGCAAGGTCATCAAGGTAGACATTTCCATCCACAATATATGTATTAGCATCTATAGTCTCAATAACTCGGTCTTCTTCATCAAATTCGTCATCGATATCACCAACGATTTGTTCGATGATGTCTTCAACCGAAACAATTCCACTGAATCCACCGTATTCATCTATCAATACTGCAAGATGCTGTTTTTCTTTCTGTAATTCATGGAATAATGCATCGATATTCTTAGTCTCAGGAACAAAGTATGCCGGACGCAAGAGTTCCTTGATATCAACGTTATCAAAGCCCTTCATTGCGGCAGTATACAGATAGTCCTTAATGTGAAGAATACCGACTATATTATCAGGATCACCATCTGAAACCGGGATTCTTGAATATCTCAGTTCCATAAGTTCATCCCAGTATTCATCCTTGTCATCAGTAAGATCGAAGGAGAATACATCAGTTCTCGGAGTCATGATTTCATAAGCAAGAAGATCGTCGAACTCGAATATCGAGGCAATCATTTTCTTACTCTCTTCTTTAATCTCTCCGCTTTCTTGACCTTCTTCAAGTGTAGACTTAACTACATCCTCGGTCGATTGATCTTTCTTTCCAAAAATAAACATAATTATTTCTTTTTTCTCATAATAAAATCTTTGTCAGGTATTCGTTTGAATCTAATCTTGAGAACCTGCTGAGGATGCGGTGCTGAACTTACAGCATTGCCTTCCTCATCGTACATTTCAGTTATTATCTCTTCGTAAAACTCGGCGCGAGGACCGAATATTTCAATAGTGTCACCAACATCGAATTTGTTACGCTGTTCGATAATTGTAAGACCGCTTTCATCCTCATAGCCTGTTACAAGGCCAACGAAAGAATAATCCCTTGTATACTCACTTGTGAGATAATTCTGTCCCTTGTCCGTAGGCTTGTTGAAGTAAAATCCATGAGTAAATTCTCTGTGGCTTGCCTTGCACAGTTCCTCAAAATATTTCTCGTCATAGCGATAATTCTCAGGGTCAGCAAGATAAGCATCAATAGCTGCCCTGTAAGCACTTACAATAGTAGCTACGTAATACATGCTCTTCATTCTTCCCTCAATCTTGAAGGAAGTAACGCCGGCATCAACGAGATCCGGAATGGCATCAATCATGCACATATCTCTGGAATTGAGAATATAGCTGCCTCTGCTGTCTTCTTCGATTGGGAAATATTCACCCGGACGCTTTTCCTCAACAAGAGCGTATTTCCATCTGCAAGGATGAGTGCAAGCACCTCTGTTAGAGTCCCTTCCAACCATAAAGTTGCTGAGAAGACATCTTCCTGAATATGAAATGCACATAGCACCATGAACAAAAGATTCAATCTCAACATCTTCAGGCAGTTGCTGTCTCATGACTTTGAGGTCGGCAAGACTCATCTCTCTGGCACTGACAATTCTCTTTACACCCTGCTTGGCCCAGAAATTAGCGGTAACATAATTCGTTGTATTAGCCTGCGTCGACAGGTGTATTTCGGCATCCGGAATGATTTCCTTAAGAATGGTCATAACGCCCGGATCTGAGACAATAAATGCATCAATGCTAATTCCCTTGAGCTTGGCAATATAATCCCTGAGAAGTGAAATATCGTCGTTATGAGGGTATATATTGATAGTCATGTAGCCTTTGGCATCGTGCTCATGAACAAAATCCATTGCTTCCTTGATCTCGTCAATCGTAAGGTTGCCGGCTCCGGCTCTCAGACTAAATAATTCGCCACCAAAATAAACGGCGTCTGCGCCATAGATAATTGCAGTTTTAAGTTTCTCAAGATCTCCTGCAGGAGCTAATAGTTCAATCTTCTTACTCATCCAGCTTAATTACCGCAAGTCCATCACCGCTTGACAGCATGCTTACGGTAAGATCTTCCCTTCCGTTGATATATTCAATGAATTGCTTCATGTATTTAATATTTGTTCTGTGACGTTTGCCGCCCTCATAAGATCGGTCAACAATCCAACCTCTCATAAGAATATTGTCACAAACTATAACAGCGCCGGGTTTGCACAGTTGTTCGGCTCTATCGAAAAACTCTTTGTAATGGCTCTTGCCTGCATCGATAAAGACGAAATCATACAATTCATCATTATCTCTGTTGGCAACTAGTTCATCGAGAATTTCTCTTGCATCGCCGGTTCTGAAATCAATTCTCTCACCCTCAGGCCACTCTTCAAAATTCTTAGTGGCAATAGGTATCATCCTCTGCCCTCTATCTATTGTGGTTATTCTTGCATCAGGACAACTTCTTGCAAAGAATATGGCAGAATAACCATAGGCGGTACCGATTTCAAGAATATGACGAGGCTTGAGAACCTTAAGCATCATAGAGAGATAACTTTCGGTTTCCCTCAGTATCAGAGGAACACCGTTCTCTTCGTTACGAGCTCTGAACGCAGACATCTCATCATCTAACGGCTTGTAATAACTATCCAGATATTCAGTTACCTTATCGTTAGTGATATTCATTATTCAGATGTTTCCTCTGTAGCTTGTGTCTTCTCTTCCTTGGCCTTAAGCGCTGCTTCGTAAGCCTCCTTAAGAGCTAAGTATTCATCCTTATCGGCGGTAAAAATATGACTTCCGTCAAGCTTAGCACTATGAACATAATAGATGTTCTCATTGTCTTCAGGATATAAAGCAGCCTTAATTGATGCGAGACTTGGTGAACAAATAGGTCCGTCAGGATATCCATCCTCAAAGTCCATTCCAAGATTGAGCTTGTTGTGAATAACTGAAGAAATATCAGCCTTATCGCTATCAACAACTGTCTCTTTCTCTATAATGCTGGCAATAGTAACAACCTCTCTGATGCTGAGACCAAGTTCTTCTGCTCTTGCTCTATACTCATCATTAAAGATGTTGTCAAATTCATTAAGCATGTTCATGATCAACATCGTAGCATTAATACCCTCACCAACATTGTATTCTGTCGGTAATAGAAAGCCTTCGAGTTTGTTTGAATCGACAATACTGCTGTCTATAAAGTCAAATGAACTGAAGTCTACAAGTTCTGCAGCAGCCATAAAGTCTTCCTTGCTGCATACTCCTGCTTGATCAAGTGCATCTGCTGTCTGATCAACGGTAAATCCTGCAGGCAATACAAAGCCTTTATTAGTAGAAATACCATCAACCAGAGTTCTTGCTATATCCCTGAAATCCATGGCCGGAGACAGATAATAAATGCCTGGCTGATATTTTTTGCCATGTAGGAACAGCTTGGTTAATGTTAAGAACTTGTCTTCGTTACCGATGATATGCTTCTTGTGAAGCTTGGCAGCAATATCCTCAGTACTGTAATCTTCCTTAATCTCAACTGCAATATACTGATTGTTCGTCTTATCGTAAGGACGGCATGCAATTGAAAAAGACACTATAATACCGATGATAAGCACAACGGCTATCATCAGTATTACAAGAATCTTCTTAAGGTTAAATTTTAATGCTTTAGCTTGATTATCAGTGTTCATTAATTATTCCTTGGATCTTCCAAGATACTCGCCTGTTCTAGTGTCGATCTGAATCTTTTCGCCTTCGTTGATGAAAATAGGAACCTGAACAGTAGCTCCTGTTTCAACGGTAGCTGACTTAGTTACGTTAGTAGCTGTATCGCCCTTAACGCCCGGCTCAGTTTCAGTGATAACAAGGTCTACGAAGTTAGGAGCTTCAACAGTGAAAGCGCTCTCCTTATAGAACTTAACTGTAGCTTCATCATTCTCTCTCAGCCACTTCATAGCATCTGAGCAGAGTTCTGCTGTCAGAGGAACCTGATCAAATGTTACAGGGTCCATGAAGTAATACAGCTCACCATCGCTGTAGAGATACTGCATTGTCTTAGTCTCGATATGAGCCTTAGGGAATTTGTCGTTAGGGTTGAAAGCTTCTTCTCTTGTAGCACCAGTCAGAATGTTTCTATACTTAGTTCTAACGAAAGCAGCACCCTTACCAGGTTTTACATGCTGGAAATCCAGAACGATATGTGGATCACCATTCATTTCGAATGTTACGCCTTTTCTGAAATCACTTACACTAATCATTTCAATTTACCTCACTTTATAATTTAATAGTTATAACTTATTATTTCATGCCCATGGCATCACCAAGGATGCCGAAGACATCATTGACCATAACTGAGAATGCACCTTCAGCCTGAATATACTGTGCAGCAAGTGGCTTGGTTGCAATCATAGTAGCAAGACTCTGCATCTGTGCTACTGTATCAGGATTAACTTCCTGACCTGTCATCTGAGCAGCCTGAATCTCCAACTGTTTAGCCTGAAGATCCTTGAGCATCTGAGATGTCTGCTCATCTTTCTCAACTTCCTTGCGAATCTCATCATAATTTTTAAATTCAGTAGATTCTTTGATGGCTCTTGCAAGGTTGTGAGCTTCATCATAAACATTCATATTTATTTCCTCCTATACATAGAGTATCATCGGCAGGATAACCGGATTTCTCTTGGTCTCCTTATAGATGAAAGCTTTCATATCTTTTTTGATAGTCGTGACAAGCGATGCCTCATCGTAAAGATGGTTCTCGAAACACTTGCCCAGAGAATTGTAGACAATATTCTTGGCTTCATCGATCAGATCCCAGTTCTCCTGAACATAGATGAATCCTCTTGTAATCAGTCTCGGCTCAGTCATAATTGATCCTGTAGCCTGATCGATTGCTACAGATATAACCATCAAACCGGATTGCGACAGAGTCTTACGTTCTTTAAGAACTACACTGCCTACATCTCCAACGCCGTAACCGTCTACCATTACATCTTCGCCGGACGTATACTTGTCAATTAACAGTGCTTTGTCATTGTCCGCGTCTATGCTTAGTGCATCACCATTGCTAAGTACGAAGGTTTTATCCTTG
>JAZUDV010000040.1:0-13460 GCA_045639825.1 Anaerovoracaceae bacterium | reverse complement strand
ATCTCAATGACCTCATCGTAATATGCAGATAATCCAGTTGTTTCGATATCTAGAACACAATAATCATCAATTATCTGCTTTGTGTAGTTTTTATTACCCATTGAAACACCCTCTTTTATTCAACTACCTCTATTTCTGATTGTAAGTATGTCACCACGTCAATTGAATTTTCAGTTTCATCCCATATTTCAACCTCGCAGGCAGGGCCACTTGTATATAAGCTTACAACAACACCTATGGTGCCTTCCTTTACACCATTTTTCTCAACCAAAGTTTTTACTCTATCATATACTTTTATCATCTCTTATTTCTTGTTTTCTTGAAAACTAGATTCTCGTTAAGTATTAGTTGTACCCAACCATATTCCTAACTTTTATTCCCAACCTTTTTCTGTAAAATAAATTTTAAAAAGCTTATAGTTAGTATAGTACTAATCAATTTCTTTAATATCTGATTCCAACTCAATCAAATATTTATCGAAATCTGAGCTGTATAGTCTGTCCTGGATAATTCTGTATTTTTCGAATTCTGTTTCGGCATGAAGCTTCGCTTCTTCAGCACTGATTTTTCCAGGTCCTGTCAATACTTCATTCCCGTTGAATTCCAGAAATCCGTCAAGTCTATTGCTCCAATCCTCCATGCTCATTGGGATTTTTCTTTCTGCCTGCAACTCTGCATAATCCAAATACAGTGAAACAATTCTTTCCAAGTACAGTATTTCTTCCGAGCTTAAATAGTTCTTTGCAATAGTCACATCGGCTTTAATTATTTTGCCATCAGGCATAGACTCCCAAGTTGTAAGCCCCATATGTTTTTTTTCTGCATCTGCTCTTTCTACTATAAGTTCAGCTGCTGTATGCCTATGAACTGCATAGTGCATTTTATTCTGCACGGTTTTGAAGAACAGCTTTGTTGTGGCGGCATCTTTATCATAATCAAATGCCGTCGCATATAAATCTGTTACTTTCTGATAGAATTTACGTTCGGATAGACGTATTTCACGGATTTTTTGGAGTTGTCTTTCAAAATATTCATCAGTGAACATATGACCTTTTTTAAGGCGCTCTACATCCATTGTCCAACCTTGAATAGTATAGTCCTTAACTATTTGGCCTGCCCATTTACGAAATTGAATAGCACGCTCATTATTAATCTTAAATCCAACGGCAATTATCGCTTGAAGATTGTAGTGATCAATGTTCCTGTTTATGATACGACCGCCTTCATCTTGAACTATTAAGTATTTCTTAATAGTTGCTTCCGCAACTAGCTCTCCATCACTATATATTCTCTTAAGATGCTGATTGACAGCCGAGACGGTAACGCCATATAACTCTGCCATCATTCGTTGGGTAAGCCATATGTTTTCATCCTCGTATCTCATTTCTATGCTTTCTGGATTATCTCCGGAAGCAGCAATGAATGTTAAATACTCAGCTGCGCTAGATCTAATTGTTATTTCATTTTTCTTAGCCATAATTCGTTATCTCCTAGGAAAAACTATAACCATCTGTTTCTTTATATTGTAACACTAACAACGATTGCGAACAACTGTTCGCGCAATATTTCTTTGCTCTATATAAAGTTCAGCTGGTAACAAATTGTAACCAACTGAAGGTGTTTTTATTCTATTTTCAAAGCATGACAACTTGTCACAGTTTAATAAGTAAGCTGAGTACCTCTGTGTGATTAGTCCATGGGAACTGGTCTACTACGGTGCATTCCTTGAATTCATATCCGTTGGCTGTGAGATATTTGATGTCTCTAGCCAAAGTTCCCGGGTCGCATGATACGTAGACTATGCGTTCTGCCTTGGACTGCACGAGTGCGTTCAGCAGCGGTTCTTCGCAGCCGGCACGTGGCGGGTCGACGATTGCTACGTCTACCTTGTTGATTGCGATCTCAGGCTCGCGTTCTACGAGCTCATTAACTTCATTGTATTTGTAGAGTTTGGCAAGTCCCATCATGCCCGGAAGCTCCTCCTCGGCCTTGCCTGCTATGTATCTCGTATTGATAATGCCGTTGATAACACTGTTACGATTGGCATCGAGAACGGCCGGCTTGACCGTCTCAATTCCTATGATGCGCTCAGCCTTGTCCGCCATGAAGATACCAATAGTACCCACTCCGCAATAGAGATCGAGCACTGTCTCCGTACCGGACAGGTTTGCATACTCAGCAGCCTTGCTGTACAGCTTGACCATCTGCTCGGGATTGACCTGATAGAACGACTGCGGACTGATCTCAAACTTCAGAGTTTTGCCCTCGTCCGTAACGATTTCTTCTGTAATCGTAGGAACGCCGGCAATATTGCGGCACTTGTTGTTGCATATAACATTGACGGATCTCAGGCGATACTCGATAACATCATCCAGCAGCTCGCCCTCGCTGTCGTGACTGAGGAAATAAATAGCCTCATCAAGCATATCGACGAGTTCCTCAATCTTAGGGATGTCCTTCTTGTCTGACTCGAAGGCTACCATGATCTCGCCTGTACCGAACGCCGTCTTGACTATCATCTGCTTGATGCAGCCAAATTGACCTGTCATGCCCTTATTATCCAGGTGCTGCTTGAGAAAGCAACGCAGTGCATCGGCACAAGCCATTGCTGCATCAGACTGCAGCATGCAGTCAGCTACATCCATAACGTAGTGACTTTTGCCCTTGTAGAATCCGACTTCGCCATGAGGTCCGATTGCGAAAGTCGCCTTATTGCGGTAGTACTTGAGCGTATCTGCCCCGATTACTTCTGTTATTTCAGGATTCTCTATACCTCCAAGACGTGTCAGCTTGGAGCGCACCTGATTGGTCTTGAGTTCCAGTTGTGCACTGTAGTCGAGCTCCTGAAGCGAGCAACCGCCACACTGCGATGCATACGGGCACTCAGCCTCAATACGATGAGGTGATGGCTGCGATATGCTGAGGAACTCTGCCTCAACTGTGAACTTCTTGATTTTACTTACCTTAGCGTGGACGATGTCGCCAAGGACTCCGCCGTTCACGAATACAGCAAGTCCGTCGACGCGTGCGAAACCGCGACCATCGTCCAGCATATCTTCTATTCTGATTTCAATAATGTCATTCTTTTCCATTGTTTTATAGTTCAGGTCTGTCCCCAATTAGCGATTTGGCTAAAATGGGTTGACCCTAATTAGCCTGTTGCAAGGGCTTTGATTTTGGCGAAGCGTTTGGATACTGCCGGTTTCTTGATTGGCGGAGTCAGGGCTTCACCGATTTCGGTGAGGCTGGCTTCCGGTTCTCTGAGGCGAAGCTCTGCAACTTCGCGGAGAGGGGCCGGCAAGTATTCGAGCCCATCGCGTTCCTGTATTGTTCTAATCCAGCGAATCTGTTCCTCGCTTGCAGATAAAGTTCTGTCTACATTGGCATTATCGCAGTTAGTCATACGCTGAGTCTCTGTGATGATGCTCTTTTTCATACGTACTTCTTCAAATGTCAGCACTGCATCATCAGCCCCGAGGATACCGAGCATGTCGCTGATATACTGTGCCTTCTTCATATACACAATGTGGTCTTCCTTGCGCTTGGCGATATTAGCGGAGAGGTCTACGAATGTACCTATCAACTTCCTGACATCGCCGGCAAGTTGCTCACTGCTGAACACCAACTCCAGGTGATATCCCTTCTTAGGATCGGACATCGTGCCGCATCCGAGGAAGAGTCCTCTGACGAAAGACTTCTTGCAACACTTTGACTTGACGATTGGAGCATAAACGCCATCGCTGAAGTAGTCGTTACCCTCACGAACCAGCATCATGCCGGTTTCTCTGAGAATCTGCGAGGACTTTTCATCAGGATCAATAATCAGGTAATAGCGATTGTGGCCCTTGGCCTTGCTCTTGCCCGGTTTCTGCGAGTCACCGACGCCAAGTGCAACGTCGTTGTTGAAGTAGTCTTCAATCAATTTCTTGTAATGTCTGGCTATTGCTGCATTTTCGGTTGAGGCGAGAATACTGAACTTGCCGCCGCCCGCAAGACGAATAGAGCTGGACACCCTTAAGAATCCAGCTATTTCTGCAAGCATGCAGCATTTCTTCGTAATCTCCAGACGAGCCAGCTCGCCCTTAACCTCTGATGAAAATGACATATCCTCTATTTACCCTTGGCCATCAGGTCAAGATCTCTATGTTCAAGTGTTACCCTGTAATTTTCCTTCTTCATAACAGCGGCCATTGCCTCTGCCATGGCAACCGATCTGTGATGTCCACCCGTGCAACCGAATGCGATGTTCAGGTGATACTTTCCCTCGTTGATAAAGCCCGGAACAACCGAGAGTATCAGCTCGCGCTCCTTAGCGATAAATGCCTCAGCAAGCTCACTGCGGAAGATGTATTCTCTGACCTTTTTATTCCTGCCTGTCAGCTTCTTGAGACTAGGAACATAGTAAGGGTTTGGAAGGAATCTAACATCAATAATGACATCGGCTTCACTCGGGATTCCATACTTGAATCCGAATGAGCTGAAGTTGATTGAGAATTTGGATCTCTTGCTACCACCGATGATTACTTTCTCAAGCTCGATGTTGAGTTCGGCAACCTTGAGATGTGTTGTATCTATGATAATATCCGCCTTCTCTCTTGTCTCGCTCAGCAGTTCCCTCTCCTTGTTGATGACAGCGGCAGTTACCTTGCCACCTGTCAGCGGATGCGTTCTTCTAACCGCATTGTATCTCTTGATAAGTTCCTGTGATGAAGCCTCCATATAGAGAACCGTCAGTTCAACAGTATCTCTCTTGCGCAGTTCATCTATTACTCGTGCAAGATCATCGAAGAATGCGCCACCTCTCAGATCAGTAACGAAAGCTACCTTCTCTATTCTGTTGGAATCAACTGCAACCATTTCAAGGAAGTTGTTGATCAGTGCCGGTGGCATATTGTCTACGCAGTAGTATCCCTGGTCCTCAAACCAGTCAGCTGCCATACTACGGCCGGCTCCGGCCATTCCTGTAATAATTACTACTTTCATTTTCGTACCTATCTTTCTTCGATGTTAACAACTCTATCCAGCACTCCGCCGGCAATGGCGAGTCTTACAGAACGAACATATCTGCCAACCTTGTCCCATGTATGGGCGTCGCTGTTGATAACGAATTTAACATTGTGCTTGGCCATCACTTTGATGTCCTCTGCATCAGGTCTCTTGTGGCGAGCATTAATCTCGACCCAAGTGCCTGTCTTCTCGCAAGCAGCCGCCAGCGCATCCATGTCGAAGAAGGCTTTGTCACCCGGATGAGTGAGAATCTTGATGTTGTTATTGTTCAGCGCTCTTAATGCCAGCTCAGTATTGGTCTTGCTGACCTTGTCCTTGAATTTCTGTGAGCAAGGCAGGTGAAAACTGATCCAGTTGGCGATCATGTGGCATTTGGGAACGCCGTAGTGATAGCCTGCGTTGATAAAGTCATAGTCACCGATTTGTTCCGGATCGACGTCCAAACCGTTCGGGCTGTCCATAATATTAGCTTCAACGCCAAGGTACACCTTTACGTCAGGAAATCTCTCCATAGCCTCTGCAATCTCAGCTCTCATCTTAGGAATCTGCTTGGGATTAAGGCCATACACTTCCTTAGGACCGTGGTCGGTTATTGCCAGTTCAGTGAGGCCCTCATTATGAGCCATTTCAACATTCTCCATAATGCTGGACTTGCCGTGGCGGTAAGGTCCCATTACAGAGTAAGTCGTGTGCGTATGATAATCGGCTGTGAGCCTGTATTTCTTTCCGATTTCTTCCAGTGTCATAACTACTATTATTGTGGTAGGTGCAGAGCCGCCGTGTCTGCACTGCACCTACCACATTTATACTATTTATAAACTACAATTAATTAAGCGAACTTCAGGTTCCAAGTCGATGCCGCTGTTAGCCTTAACTGTTTTCTGGATGTGGCGCATGAGTTCAAGTACGTCTTCGCATGTTGCGCCGCCCTTGTTGATAACAAATCCCGAATGTTTCTCCGAAACTTCGGCGCCACCAACGTTAGTTCCCTTAAGTCCGGCTTCTTCAATCAGGGCTGCTGCAAATCCGCCTACAGGTCTCTTGAAAGTTGATCCTGCGCTAGGATAGTTGACCGGCTGCTTGGAGTTACGCTTCTCCTGAAGCTCGGCAACTCTTGCAGCGATTGCTGATTTGTCACCCGGCTCAAGACATAATGTTGCCGAGAGTACGATACTGCCGTCTTCTTGAATTCGACTGTGTCTGTAACCAAAGTCCATCTCTTCGTTTGTTCTCTCGAAGACGTTGCTTCCGTCAGCTGTCATCAGTCTGACACTCTTAACAATGTCCTTCATCTCACCGCCGTATGCTCCGGCGTTCATAAACATAGCACCGCCGATTGTTCCCGGAATGCCGCTTGCGAATTCGAACCCCGCAAGACTGTGCTCAGTTAGGAATGCGCTTACAGATGACAGGAGCTTGGCACCGCCTACTGTAATAACAGTGTTATCTGTGTCATCCTGCGTGATTGATTCAAAGCCTCCTGCCAGCTTGATCATAATGCCCGGATAGCCGTTGTCTGACACGAGCAGATTCGTGCCGTTTCCGAGAAGCATATGCTCTGTTTGATTCTCTGTGACTATCTTGAGAACTGCTGCCAGTTCTTCTTCATTGATGACCTCAACCAGAGCATCGGCCGGTCCGCCGATTCTGAACGAGGTATGCGAAGTCATAATCTCACCCTCGTGAACACGGTGGGTGTCAACGACATCCTTAATTCTATTAATTACTGCTGTATTATCTGACATTTTTCAGCTACTCCTTTAATACTCAGTCTTGCTGTTTTCCACCGGCTGCAGAATGTATGCAGTCATGTTACGACGACCCCATCTGATGCACTCCGCTCTCGTGTTCATGTACAAATCGACTACGTTGTTCTTAACGGCACTGCCGCAGTCGTTAGCGAAAGCGTATCCGTATCCTGCAATCCACATCTCTGAACGATATGGAACGAATTTAGGATCCACTGCACAAGTTCCTCTGTGTACGCCCAAACCTAATGCGCCGCCGGCTCCCGGTCTTGCGGTATATGCCGTGCAATTTGCGGTGAATGTTCTGACTACGATATATTCTCCGCTGTCACCTGTTACGGATGTTCCGAGATGGAGAACGTTATCGTGCGGCTCAACAATCCATTCCTTGACCTTTCTGTTTGTCTTGGTCTTCTTGCCGTTTACGTACTTGTATGTGTAGGTGAAGATTCCCTCACCGTCATTACCCTCTGTTTTCTGTTCAATGCCGGATCCGATCTTAGGGTCGAGTATTACTCTGTCTACTGCCTCTACCTTGACCTTCTTTTCATCCTTCTTATAATGAACCTCATTGACTACGATTTTAGTATTCTTGCTGATTTTCTTATCCAAAGCAGGGGTGATTTCATCATTATCATCATAGGTGATATCGTTGAATGCCAGAGTGTCCTCAACGGTTCCCGGGATAAGGAAGATGGTACGCTTGTGTCCGGCAACCATTGCCTCTGTCTCTGTCGCCTTCATAACGCGAACCGACATGTTGTTTTGGATATATGCTTCCTCCGCAGGCAGTACGGCATCGGTCTTGCTAATCTTGTAACCTCTATCGATGAGCTCCTCCTTGAGATCACCGACAGTACGTGCTCTTGTCTCAACATTTATGGTCTTGATGCTGCTCAGCGACTGGTATGAAACCTTGACCTTTTCCGGAATCGCATAGCTTACGGACTCAAATCCCACCAGGATTACAAATACCAAAATCCACACCGCCATGGTGATGCGATGTATATCTCGTGAGAAGTATGAGCCAAGACGCGTCTTCGCAATATACTTAGGTCTTGGGTATTTGGAAGGTGAAACCTCCTCCGGAATCAGCGGCAGCTCAGCCAGCTCCGCCTCGAAGTTCGCCCACAGGAGCTCAATGCCGAACAAGGCCTTAACCTCCTCGGTCAATTCCTCAAACTCGAGTTCCTCCGCAGCCTTATCATAGTCGAACTCCGGAGCAATCTCTTCGGCAGCCTGTTCAAGCTCTTCTTCCTTAGACTCCATTACAAGTTTGATCTTCTCAAGCGTCTCCTGTCTCTTTTCTTCAACACTTTGAAGAATCGCCGCATGCTCGGAATCAAGTTCGTGAGCCTCAAGTACCTCTTTAATTTTGTCTTTAATCTGTTTCTCTTCTGTATTATTAGCCATAGTTAGTTTAATAATATCACTGAAAGCCTTGAAATTCAAGTTTCCACGCCCGCTGGAGTTTCCTGGCATAATAAAACGCACACTTATCCGTGTGCGTTTTCGAAAATGCGATATTTATGATTGACTTAGGTATGCGCTATGCGTGGTATACTTCGCCGGCATAGAGCTCGTCTTTGTTAACTGTAGCTTCGATCTCAGTATTCCAGTTCTCAGGCTTAACATCGTGGATGGATACTGAGAGATGATTCTTAGCACAGCCAAGTTCCTTCATCATGGTTTCTACGATTGCGTCTGCAACTTTCTTCTTAGTCTCGTCGTCTCTTCCGGCGAACATATTAATCTCGATATGTGGCATGTTGTACCTCCTTGTTATCCGCTTATTACTTCACAAGTTCACAATTGACCTTGTTGTCCGAGTCAATTATAACATGATAATACTTGTAGTCGAAATCCTCATTCTCATTCTTGTATGGCTTGAGCTTGGATTTTTCTCTGAATAACTGCTCTGCCTCTTCGTGCTGACTTGGAGCTATTCTAACTGAGATGCCACAGCTTGATGAAATGAATCTCGGAACAGGCATAACGACAGAACCGACAGGCTTGAGTAATTTGTCGGTTGCGATTGCTGCATGTGTTGATTCAAATGTGTACAGGTAATATTCTTTCATAGCCTTCATAGTTTAACACATGAAACAGGTCTTCACTTATAGATTTTATCTATTCGAAGCATCGTTTTTGCCTGATGTTAGAATACTGCATTCAGGCATATAGTACCCTTACGTTCTTCATTTGTCTGTTTTAAAATTAGTATAATAGTCAAGCTAATAGATCACTAACAAGTGAATAACGTGGAGGAATGAATACTATGCTAAAACTTGATGTAGTAAGACTACTCAAAGAAAAGGGTCGCACCAAGTACTGGCTGTGGCAACAGATAGGAATGAGCTCCTATCAGAACTTCAACCGTATGGTTGAGAACAAGACACACTCAATTCAGTATGAGATGCTAGAGAAGATTTGTATCGCACTTGAGTGTACGCCTAACGACATATTTAAGCCCGAATAAAGAACTACCAAAGCCCAATTCAGATAAGTGAATTGGGCTTTTTCGTACAACTAAACTATTGTTTTTTATTTATACCTCTAGCCTGGTGGCCACTGCATCGATCTCTTGCCGAGGATATGAATGTGCAGGTGCTTAACTGTCTGCTGTCCATCTTCGCCGGTGTTGATTACACATCTGTAACCATTCTCGAGACCTTCCTGCGCAGCGACATCCTTAATCTTGAGCATCATATGGGCAATCAGTTCTGCGTGCTCGTCCTTCAGCTCGTCGAGAGATGCGATATGAATCTTAGGAACCATCAGCATATGAACAGGCGCCTGTGGATCTGCATCACGGAAAACTGCGCACAGATCATCCTGATATACCATATCTGTTGGAATCTCGCCGTTTGCTAATTTGCAGAAAATACAATCTTCCATGCTATACTCCTTTCCGACCTTGCGGTCTTCTTTATATCGTTCTGGCTTTGCAGCCGTCTCTATAAGTCTCTGTTAATTGTACATTGTAGAATTCACCTAGTGCAAGCTCCTTCTTGCTATCTTCTATATATGTTTTGATATAATTGCCGGTGTATCCGGTCACGTAGTTCCCGTGACGTTCTTCAGTCAGAACGCGGTGAGTGATTGCTGTATTCTTCTCAATGAACTTCTTCGCTACATCGTCTGCAGCGTCTGCCAAATCCTTAGATCTCTCAGTCTTGACAGTTCCCGGTACTTCGCCGGCTAATGACTCGCCAACAGTGCCCTTTCTCTTGGAATATCTGAAGATGTGAACTTTGCCGAACTCAGCCTTGCGAGTTATGTCTATGCTGTCTTGAAAATCCTCATCTGTCTCGCCGGAGAATCCGACGATAATATCGGTGGTTATATTATAGTAAGGATCGTATTCGTGAATCGCATTCACTATATCCAGATAATCATCCTTGGTGTAACGCCTGTTCATAAGACCGAGAACGTGGGTGCTGCCGCTCTGTGCAGAAAGATGCAGATGGTGGCAGAGTTTGTTATATCTGATAATTTTCTCCACATCGTCCTTATCCACTACGGTAGGCTCAAGGCTGGATAGTCTGATGCGGAAGTCCTTATCAATGGCGTCGAGTCTGCCGAGCACAACCTGCATCGCCGTGAGGCCCTCTTCATCAGCTCGTCTGTCGAAGGCATAGCCCGGTTCGGTGCCGTAGAGGGCTGTGTTGATGCCGGTGAGGACGAGTTCCTTGTAGCCGGCATCGAGGAGCATACGTGCTTCTTCCAGGATGGCGTCAAGCGGTCTGCTCCTCACAGGTCCGCGCGCAAAAGGTATCAGGCAGTACGCGCAGAACCTGTCACAGCCCTCCTGAATCTTAATATATGCTCTTGTCATGCCGGACTCGCTGGAGACAACCAGTCCCATGTCCTCAAATTCAGTTAATTCATTTCTCGGCAGTACGAGGCGCTTATCGTCAGTAATATCTGACACACTGCGTCCATCCATCACTCCACACACTATATCGCAGATTAGGGATTTGTTGCTGTTACCAACAACCAGGTCAACCTCAGGCAGCGAAGATACTTCCTCCGGCTCTACCTGCGCATAGCAACCTGTCACAACAACATACGCCTCAGGATTAACACCCTTCATGCGGCGGATGTACTGCCTGGATTTTCTGTCAGCGATATTGGTAACCGTGCAGGTGTTTACGATATACACATCCGCCGATTCATCCTCGCCAACAATTGTTGCACCACGAGAAACGAAGGCTTCTTTCATAGCCTCCGTCTCGTATTGATTGACTTTGCATCCTAATGTGTGAAAAGCAATTCTCATTACTGCCTACTCCTTAGTTCTTTCAGCACAAAGTCTATCATTCTTCTTCTTAGCGGTCAACAACCCGACCTCAGCAATTGCCAGAATCATCACAGCTACCAGCAAAACCAGTGACACATTTTCATCTCCGGTCTTGGGTCTGTTCGTTTTTCCCGGGTCATCGGATTCCGGCTCCGCCTCCGTGATTATCTTATCATCGAAAGTTCCAAGTCTTACCACAGTCTTATCTCTTTCTATAGTCACCACGTCACTTATCAAAGTGCAGTTCTTGTTAACCTCCCCGCGCAGCTCTTCCAACAGATATTTGTCATAGGGAAGAGCACCCAGCGAATTATCAATCGGAGCTCCTTCTGCAGCATTAGCGTAGCCATTGAACCATACTCCGTTACAACTCTTGATATGCTCGTCATCCATTGTGTCATGCGGATTCCAATCAGATCTCGTATCAATATAGCCATTGGCATCTGTCACTAGATAATGATACTCACCTGTTGTCATAGAGGTTAACTTGAAAACCACGCCCGCAAGTCGCTTGCCACCATCGACTGATTTGACCAGTGTCAGGTCGCCACGATACACCTGATCCTTGAAGGCATTTTCAGCTACCATCGGTTCAAGGTTCTCGAGTTCCTCAATTGTGCCCTTATCATGAATTTTACTGACGTACACAGTGTCATTACGCGCATAGCCCTCAGGCGCTGCGGTTTCCTCAATCGTAATCGTTCCGATTGGAATAACGACCTGATTCTCAGAATTCCTGAATAGCGGCGAGCTCTTATCTGTTATGAGATATTTCTCATCTCTCATGTCGACCTTGCCTTCTTCATCTGTCTTGAAAACCCAGGTCCTCATAGGCTCGCCGTCGGTACCGTCCTGATCATAATACTTGACAGTAAACTCTGTATCCTTGAGTGACGCAGCGCCCTGCGCTCTTGGTTTGCCGGTTTCTTTATCTGCCTTCTGAATCAGAACGCCAACCGGATTACTCTTAGGAATATCCACATCCTCATATCCGGTTGTCTGGTCCTTGCTAATCTCAATAGGAATAACTTCCAGATTAAGGGCAAAGCCCGGCGGCGCGGTAGTTTCTCTCAGATAGTAATTGCCGGTCTCTATACTGATAGGATCCGATGTTCCATCTGCCTTAATTGTAATAACCGCATCCGCGCCGCTCTCCATTTTGGCAGCATTAGTGCAATCCTTATTCTCAAACAGAGTATACTTGGCTCCGGCAAGAGTGTAGCATCTGTTATCATCGCTAATCTCCGGCCATGAGGAGGTTTTGGTCACAGCAGCCTTGCCATACTCTGTCTTGTAGAATGCCCCGAACACATCCTGCTTGCCACTCGCCTTGATCCAGAACACCTCAAAGTCATCCGGTGGCTTCGCAAGCTTCTCGAGATCCTTAACGATTGATTTGACCTTGTCCTTGATTGCGGCGTTGGTGCCCTTAAAGGCATCAGTGTCGCTGTTGCAATTATCATACAGATACGACAAAGCGATGTGTCCCAGAGTATATGCACTTGTGCCTGAAGGAATACTGTCAAACCATCTCGTCTTGGTCACCTTCTTGTAACCGTAGGCACCGGGGAGATAGTAGATCATTTTGCGCATCTTCTCAGTTCTTCCTGTATTGTCGTCATCGATTACCGCAACATCATATTCCCCGGAATCCAGTGGATCTGCCGCAGGCTGAACGCAGTACGCATAGGATCTGGTCACACCCGGTTCCTCATCAAGGTCAACAGGCTCGCCATCAATATGAGTTACCCATCTGGTGTAAGTTGAATAGGTTCCATAGTACTCGAGCGCACCTGATTTGATGGTGACTTTCGTGGCGGCGGCATTTGCCTCAATGGCAATGCTGCTCAGCATGATTGCCAGCAGCATCACCAGTGCCGTACTACGCTGCTTCATCGGTCTTGTCCTTGGCGTAATACTTCGTCAGATACTCAGCAAGTTTCTTCGCCTCCTCATCATAAAGAGTAATACCTCTGGACATTCTCTCGTGATCAGGGCTCCACTCTCTGATATCAATCTTAGGATTCGCATTGTTCCATGCAACAATGTTGACCTCCTTCACCCAACCTGACTGCAAAACAGTCAAGTCTCCAATGTGGTTCACAATCTGAAATTCGATTGATTCATTTGTTTTGTCATTGTTATTGTTTCTGTTATAAGCCATCATTCTTGTCTCCTTTCTTATGATGTACAGCAATCTTAGCCCATCTCAGAAAGTTTATCGAACGAACTATCCACGAAATCCTACATTCTTGAACCGAATTTTAAAACTGCAACAGAAGGCGAATTGGGGTCAACCCATTTTAGCCAAAAATCCAAAAGGGGACACACCTCTCGGTGCATCCCCTTGTCTTATTATTCAAGTGTGTCCCCAATTAGCCGTTTGGCTAAAATGGGTTTAC
>JAZUDV010000039.1:0-19846 GCA_045639825.1 Anaerovoracaceae bacterium | reverse complement strand
AGACGATGCCATCTACGCCCTTAATCTCCGGAGCACCCTGAGCTACGCTCGCAGCCGCATCCTTATCATCAACATATACCATGAAGGAATTTGCCAGTGTATTAGTCTTAAGGTTGTCGAGCAGGTAAGCATTGTCTCCCCATCACTCCTTGAGAGTCTCCAGAGCCTCATCCTTAGTAACATATTCAACCTGCGATACTCCGGCAAGAGACTTCAGCTGACTCTCTGCCAGTTGGTTATCCTTATCGTCATTCTTATCTACCATGTAGACCTGAACAACGTTGTAGTCCTCTTCAATTGTCTGCGTAAAGAGATTTACATTGACAAAAGCCACGAAGAACAGTCCGAGTATCAGCATCATTGCCGTCATGGCTGCGATGGTCGTGAAGTACATTCCCTTATTACGCCACATCTGTGAGAAGGACTGTTTGATTGCATATCCGATTCTAGACATCCATCTCCACCCCCTCCAGATAGTCGAAGGCAAGGCCTTCATCATAGGTGCCGATATCTATTCCAAGATTCAGGTCGCCACTCAGATATTCAGGTAGAGTCTCCTGCTTGTCATAGCCGTAATTGATCTCGTCTTGCTGAACATAACCATACTGACCTTCCTCGTCTCTTACGATCTTGCCGCTCTCTATCGCAACAACCCTCTTGTGCATTTTGTCTACGATATCCTTGGCATGAGTAACCATGAGGATGGTTGTTCCTCTTGCATTAACCTTATTAAGCAGATTCATGATATCCATTGCTGTAACAGGGTCGAGGTTGCCCGTCGGCTCGTCGCATATCATGATTGTCGGCTGGTTGACTATAGCTCTGGCAATACCAACACGTTGCTGCTCACCTGCAGACAGCTCATGTGGATATCTGTCTGCCTTGTCGGCAATGTCCACCAGATTGAGAACATAAGGAACCCTCTCTCTGATCTCCTTCTTGCTCTTGTGGAGTACTTCCATAGCGAAGGCAACGTTCTCATATACAGTCTTCTTCTCGAGAAGTCTGAAGTCCTGGAATACCATTCCAATCTTCTGGCGCAGCTGAGGCACCTTTCTTCTCTTGAGCTTGGTTATGTCCTGACCATCTACAGTGATGGTGCCTTCATCCGCCTCAATTTCCTTAAGGATAAGTCTGATGAAAGTTGTCTTACCTGCACCCGATGGTCCAACAAGGAAAACAAAGTCCCCCCTGTTGATGTGAACACTCGCTTTGCTGAGTCCCACATTGCCACCATAGTTCTTCGTTACATTGTTAAATTCAATCATTTTTCAATATCCTTCGTCCCGCAGAGCGAAACACTTCAATATATACCTATACAGTATTTATTATACTACAATATATTGTGAATGTGCAGTGATTAATCAAACTTTCATACTTTTTTCACAGTTAGATAGAATTCAAATGAGTGCGACGGCGTACGCTGCAGCTTCTATAATCATAGGGCTTCTTAAACATTATGTATTTTTTACAATAAAAAAGGGAGTAAGTGGTTTACAAGTGCGAACGTGTCCGATGTAACTACTTACTCCCTTTTTATTATTGTTAATCTATATTAGTACTTTACTTAAGAAGTCCTTGGTTCTGTCTTCCTTAGGGTGGTTGAAAATGTCGTCAGGTGTTCCCTGTTCGAGAATGATGCCTTCGTCCATGAAGAGAACTCTGTCAGCTACTTCCTTGGCGAATCCCATCTCGTGCGTAACGATAACCATTGTCATGCCCTCGTCAGCGAGTTGCTTCATTACGTCGAGTACTTCGCCTACCATTTCAGGGTCAAGTGCTGATGTTGGCTCATCGAATAGCATGATGTCCGGCTTCATTGCCAGGGCTCTAACGATAGCGATTCTCTGCTTCTGTCCACCTGACAGTGATGAAGGATATGCATCTGCCTTGTCGAGAAGACCTACTCTCTTGAGCAGCTTCTTCGCTTCTTTTTCAGCCTCTTCCTCTTTCATGAATCCTGTCTGTACAGGAGCAAGAGTAATGTTCTTAAGAACTGTCATGTTCGGGAAGAGATTGAAGTGCTGGAATACCATTCCCATGCGCTGTCTGATCTTGTTGATATCTGTATTAGGATCAGTAAGATCAATTCCTTCGAATGTGATGATGCCCTTGGTCGGTTCCTCGAGAAGGTTCATGCATCTTAAGAAAGTTGATTTGCCGGAACCGGATGGTCCGATGATAACAGCCTTCTCGCCCTTCTTAATGTGTTCACTAATGTCATTCAGAACGAGATTATCTCCGAATGCTTTTGAAAGATTCTTAATGTCTATCACTTTGACGCATCCTCCTTTCCAGTTTCTCAAGCAGCTTGGTGAAGATCAGAACTACCAGGAGGTAAACTACCGCAATACCAATAAATGGCATGAATGCCTGGTAAGTCTTCGCCTGAACCTGAATTGCAACCTTGGTAATATCTACCAGTCCGATTACTGTTACGAGGGATGTATCCTTGAACAGAGTAATCAGCTCGTTGCCGAGTGCCGGCAGAATGTTCTTGATTGCCTGTGGAATGATGATGAAACGCATTACTGTGCCATATCCCATTCCGAGAGAACGGCCTGCTTCCATCTGTCCCTTGTCGATTGACATGATTCCGGAACGGATAGTCTCAGATACATATGCGCCTGAGTTGATTCCCATTGTAAGAATAGCTATGAGAACCAGCTGTCTGCTCATACTGAAAACAACAAATCCCATTATCAGCAGCTGAACCATCATTGGGGTTCCTCTGATAATTACTGTATATACTTTGCAAATGGTATTGAGCACTGACAGAACAGGATTCTTCCTGCCGCTCATCTGCTGATCGTGTGTTGTACGAACAACAGCGATGAGAGTTCCTATGATAAGACCCAGCAGCAGAGCTCCGAATGTTACCTCGAAGGATACTCCCAGACCTTTGACGAACTGAACCCATCTGTCATTGTCAATAAAGCATTGCTGAAACTGCGCTTGAATTGACTGCACTGTCTTGTCCCCTTTCTATTGAAAAACAGGGATGGCCGGAAGGCCATCCCCTTCGTTATTGTTTACAATCTGTAATTATTCTGCAGAGATGTACTTGTCAAGAATTGACTGAACAGTTCCATCCTCAATGAGCTCAACGAGTGCTGCATTAACTGCCTCGAGGAGTGCAGGGTTGTCCTTGGATACTGCGATAGCATAGTCTTCCTCAACATATGCAGTATCAAGAATTGTAAGTCCTTCGTTATTTGCAACGAATGCCTTTGCAGGGTTGTTGTCGATAACTACGCAGTCAACCTTACCAGCCTTGAGAGCTTCAACAGCCATAGCACCGTTAGTGTATGCTACAACGAAATCATCGCCGTAATCGTCTGAGCAGTAAATGAATCCTGTAGTACCTTCCTGAGTACCAATCTGCTTGCCTGCAAGATCATCAACTGACTTGATGTCTGATCCTTCAGGAACGATGATGGACTGAACGCCCTTAGCATAAGTATCTGTGAAGTCTACGTTCTGCTTTCTTTCTTCTGTAACTGTCAGGCCTGCCATAGCGATATCTGACTTGCCACCCTGAACTGCTGTCAGAATTGATGAGAAGTCCATATCGTCTACAACGAGCTCACATCCGAGTTTCTCAGCGATTGCTGTTGCGATCTCAACGTCGATTCCTTCGAATCCGCCGTCATCTGTTGTCATCTCGTATGGAGGGAATGCTGCGTTAGTTGCCATGTGCAGAACGCCTTCCTCTACTGTCATGCTGCTTGACTCTCCGCCGCCGCAGGATACCAGTGTGAATGCACTGATTAATGTTACAACGAGTAACAGTGCTAATGATTTCTTCTTCATGATTGTTGTCCTTTCTTTATCTCGGTTACTGATAAGCAACCGAGTCATCTTACAAATAATTCCTTACGGATTGCCTATCTATTGTTTACAGGCTCTATAATAAAACAACTCCTATCACAATGCAATAGTTTTTGCATATTTTTTAAAGAAAATGAATATTTATGCAAACATGTTTTATTTTGTTCTTGTGCGAATATGTTCAATCTGTGCCTTAACTGAAGCGGCTGACGTGCCTCCGGCTGAGATTCTTGTCTCAACACAGGTTCTTAGGTCAATGTATTTATATACATCTTCTTCAATCAGCTCGCTGTACTTTCTGTACTCTTCCAGCGGCAGGGTCTCAAGTATGCACTCATTGGCTATACACTCAGAGACAAGCTTACCGGATATCTTGTATGCATCCCTGAATGGCATGCCCTTCTTAACCATATAGTCGGCCAGATCTGTAGCATTCATAAAGCCCTTCTGAGCTGCTGCGAACATTGCATCTTTCTTTACCTGCATTTCGCCAAGCATCTCTGTGAAAACGGTCAGACACAGCTTGGCTGTATCAAGTGCATCGAAGACCATTTCCTTGTCTTCCTGCATGTCCTTGTTGTATGCGAGAGGCAAGCCCTTAAGTGTTGTCAACAGTGCCATAAGGTCGCCGTATACTCTGCCTGTCTTGCCGCGACACAGTTCTGCCATATCCGGGTTCTTCTTCTGAGGCATAATTGATGAGCCTGTTGTATATCCGTCACTCAGCTCGATAAAGCCAAATTCCTGGCTTGCCCAGAGGATTATCTCCTCAGAGAAGCGGCTCAGGTGCATCATCACAATGGCGAGGTCGCTCAGGAATTCTATGCAAAAATCTCTGTCGGACACTCCGTCAATGCTGTTAAGTGCTATCTCCGGCAATCCGAGTTGTTCTGCCTCGAAGTATCTGTCTGTGTCGTAAGTCGTTCCGGCCAATGCGCAGCTGCCGATTGGAGATACTTTGATCCTATTAATGCAGTCTGCAAGTCTTTCAACATCTCTTGAGAACATCATAGCGTATGCCATAATCTGATGACTGAATAGTATAGGCTGTGCATGCTGAAGATGCGTATATCCCGGCATTACGGCATCGATGTTCTGTTCTGCCTTGTCGGCTATGGTGTTCATCAGGTTCTTCAGCTGTTTAATCAGCAGTTCTGCCTCATCAGCAAGATACAGTCTTGTGTCCAGAGCTACCTGATCGTTACGGCTTCTTGCAGTATGAAGTTTCTTGCCTGTGTTCCCTATTCTCTCAGTAAGAACCTGTTCAACAAACATATGAATGTCTTCAGCTGTAGGATCTATTGCAAGTGCTCCGGATTCCAAATCTTTAAGAATTCCATTCAGGCCTGCGATGATTGCCTCTGCATCAGCCTCGGCAATTATTCCCTGCTTGCCCAACATCAGAGCATGAGCCTTGCTGCCCTCGATGTCCTGCTTGTACATCCTGCAATCAACGCCGATTGATGAATTAAGCTCATCTGCCGATTTATTTGTGCTGCCTGCGGTTCTGCCCGCCCACATTTTTGCCATATTATCTCCTTGAACAACAGTGCCAGACACAAGTGTCTGACACCGATAAATAATCTTTACAGTTTTCCTTTTTCTCTGTATGCCTGAACCTTAGTTGGCAGTCCCCAGAGATTGATGAATCCGGCAGAATCCTTCTGATCGTAATCACTCTCATCGAATGTAGCGAGGCTCTCCGAATACAGTGAATATGGTGAAGTCATTCCTGCAGGAATGATGTTGCCCTTGTAGAGTTTGAGCTTAACATCTCCTGTTACCCACTTGTTGGACTCGTTTGCAAAAGCAGTCAGTGCCTCCTGCAGAGGTGAATACCACTTTCCATTGTAAATGAGGTCTGCGTAATCAACTGCGAGCTTCTGCTTGAGGTGAAGTGTATCCTTGTCAACAGTAATCATTTCGAGCTGCTCGTGGGCAAAGTACAGGATTGTTCCTCCCGGTGTCTCGTAAACGCCACGGTCCTTCATTCCTACAAGACGGTTCTCAACGATGTCGATGATGCCGATACCGTTCGCACCGCCAACCTCATTCAGCTTCTCGATGATTTTGCTTGCCTTCATCTTCTCTCCGTCGAGAGCAACAGGTGCGCCTGCCTCAAAGCTGATAGTTACATATGTTGGCTCGTCAGGTGCCTTGAATGGGGAGATTCCCATCTCGAGGAAGCCAGGCTTGTCGTAATCAGGCTCGTTAGCGGGATCCTCAAGGTCGAGTCCCTCGTGGCTAAGGTGCCAGAGGTTCTTGTCCTTGGAATAGTTTGTCTCTCTTGAGATCTTCAGAGGAACATTGTGTGCCTCTGCATAATCGATTTCTTCATCTCTTGACTTGATATCCCACTCTCTCCAAGGAGCAATAATCTTCATATCAGGTGCCCATCTCTTAACAGCGAGCTCGAATCTTACCTGATCGTTACCCTTTCCTGTGCATCCGTGGCAGATAGCATCAGCGCCCTCAGCGAGTGCGATTTCTGCAAGTCTCTTACCGATTACAGGACGAGCGAAAGCTGTTCCGAGAAGATATGTCTCATACTTGGCATCCATCTTAAGGGATGGAATGATTACATCGTCTACCATTTCATCAACAAGATCTGCAACGATGAGTTTGCTGGCTCCTGTCTTAATAGCCTTCTCCTCAAGTCCCTCGAGCTCATCTGCCTGTCCAACGTTACCTGCAACAGCGATGATCTCAGGATTGTTGTAGTTCTCCTTCAGCCATGGAATGATAATGGATGTATCAAGTCCGCCTGAATATGCCAATACGATTTTTTTAATTTCTTTCTTGCTCATTTTTTATTACTCCTTGATATAGCTTGTTTTGGATTTTTATACACAAATAATTATAATCATACAAAACGTTTCGTCAACACCTCTGCGCCATATATATTGTACATTTCTGCGTGCCATTTTGAATAATGGCCAATTATAATGTATAATGTTTCCTACAAACAGATGCGGCGTTGCCGCAAGGTAGGAAACATTGACCTCCGTCGGCTGAGCTCCTTCGGTGGAATGTTCCTCTATAAAAGGCGGCGTTGCCGCAAGGAGCCCGTAATGAACTATCAGAAAGAATCTATCATTAAACATACTGAATGGAAAGGCAAGCTGGAAATAATAGCTACACCACCTCTCGAGACAGAAGAAGATCTGTCGATTGCCTACACACCAGGTGTTGCCGCACCTTGCCTGGAGATTCAGGATGATATCAATAAAAGTTATAAATATACATTACGTCACAATCTGTGCGCCGTAATCACGGATGGTTCTGCCGTACTCGGTCTGGGTAATATCGGACCCGAAGCAGGCATGCCGGTAATGGAAGGCAAATGTGCTCTATTCAAGAAATTCGGCAATGTCGATGCATTCCCGATATGCGTCAAAACTCAGAATGTGGATGAATTTGTAGAGACGGTTTATAACATCTCCGGTTCATTTGGAGGCATCAATCTTGAAGACATTGCTGCACCACGCTGCTTTGAAATCGAGCGCAAGCTGAAGGAAAGATGTGATATTCCTATCTTCCATGATGATCAGCACGGAACTGCTGTAGTAATGCTCTCGGGACTTATCAATGCGCTCAAGCTTGTCGGCAAGAAACCCGAATATGTCAAAGTGGTAATGTCAGGAGCCGGTGCCGCAGGAACAGCTGTCAGTAAATTGCTGCTGTCATATGGATTCCGCAACATTACTATCTGCGACAGGAATGGTGCAATACGCAAGAGCCGCACCGACCTCAATCCTTTCAAACAAGAGCTCGCAGAGTCAACCAATCCCGATAATCTATCGGGTACCCTTGCAGAAGTTCTCGTAGGAGCAGATGTCTTTATCGGCACCTCCGCACCGGGTCTTGTCACAAGAGAGATGGTTCAGACTATGAACAAGGACGCTATAGTCTTCGCCTGTGCCAACCCTGTACCTGAAATTCTGCCGGACGAGGCTTATGCCGGAGGCGCTAGAGTTGTTGCAACAGGATGCAGCGACTATCCTAATCAGGTAAATAATCTGCTTGCGTTCCCGGGAATTTTCCGCGGCGTCTTCGATGTATGCGCAACAGAAATAAATGAAGAAATGAAGATGAGCGCTGCCCTTGCTCTCGCTTCAATCATCACCGAAGAAGATCTGGCTCAAGGCATCATCATCCCATCCGCACTGGATAAGGACGTTGTTCCCGTCGTAGCCTCAGCCGTTGCCGAGGCGGCAATCAAGAGCGGAGTTATTAGAAAATGAAAAAAATCCGCATTTGCGGAATTATTAGATAATAAGCATATCCGCGTTTGCGGAATTATTTAACCACCAAACGGAGAAAACAATGGATTACAGAACAGAACATGATTCAATGGGCACTGTTGAAGTCCCAGCGGACAGATACTGGGGTGCTCAGACTCAGCGCTCATATGAGAACTTCCCTATCGGTCAGGGTCACGAACCAATGCCACAGGAAATAATTAATGCGCTCGCAGTTCTCAAAGCCGCATGTGCGATTGCGAATGCCGCTTTAGTTCCGGACAGGATGAGCAAGGAGAAATGCAGCATCATCTGCGATGTTGCTGATGAGATATGCGCCGGCAAGCTCGACGGGAACTTTCCTCTCGTAGTATGGCAGACCGGTTCAGGCACTCAATCCAATATGAATGTCAACGAAGTCATTGCGAACAGGGGCAACGAGATAGCAGGCAATACCCTGCTCCATCCTAATGACGACGTTAATATGTCTCAATCGTCTAATGACACATTCCCAACAGCGATGAATGTTGCTGCTGTTATCGCAATCGAGGATACACTGCTTCCTGCCATCGATGAACTGAGAGCAACACTCAGAAGATTAATGGCAGAAAATGAAGGTGTTATCAAGTGCGGCAGAACACATCTTCAAGATGCAACTCCAATCAGCTTCGCGCAGGAAATATCCGGATGGGAGTACAGTCTCGCAATCGATGCTACTTGCATCAAAAGTGCCATCGAGCCACTCCGCATGCTCGCAATCGGCGGCACAGCCGTAGGCACCGGACTCAATGCGCCGGAGGGTTTTGGCATCGCAGTTGCTGAACATATCTCCGATATCACGGGCAAGAAATTCCTGTCCAGCGGCAACAAGTTCCACGCGCTGTCATCCAAGGGTGAATACATCTTCGCTCACGGTGCCATCAAGGCTCTTGCCGCAGATCTGATGAAGATTGCCAATGACATCAGGTGGATGGCTTCTGGTCCTCGTAATGGTCTTGGCGAGATAACGATTCCAGCCAATGAACCGGGTTCCTCGATAATGCCGGGGAAAGTCAACCCTACTCAATGCGAACAGGTTACGATGGTTGCCACCCAAGTAATGGGCAACGACGCAGCAATCGGTATCGCCGCTTCCCAAGGCAACTTCGAACTCAATGTCTTCATGCCGGTTCTCGCCTACAACTTCCTACAGTCAGTAAGACTGCTGGCAGAATCAATTACGGCATTTAACGACAGATGTGTCAGCGGCATCAAGGCCAACCGCGAAGTCATGGCGGAAAACCTTAATCGCTCCCTGATGCTGGTAACAGCCCTCAATCCTCATATCGGATATGAGAAGGCAGCAAAGATTGCACAGAATGCAGCCGCACAAGGCATTACCCTTAAGGAATCTGCCGTTAGCCTCGGATATGTGACCGAATCAGAATTCGATGAATGGGTCAACCCTTCCAAAATGATATAAAACAAAGAACCCCGCTCTTATATGAGAGCGGGGTATTATTATGCCTTATTCTAGAAGTTGCTGTCTTTGAGTTTTCTTACTACGGCAACGATGTCCTTAGCTGTCAGGCCGTATTTCTCGAGGAGTTCAGCCGGTTTGCCAGACTCGCCGAATGTATCCTGGATACCTACCATTGCCATTTTAACCGGGCAGTTCTGAGTTACTACCTCTGCAACTGCAGCTCCGAGGCCGCCGATTACTGAGTGTTCTTCAGCAGTAACGATTGCTCCGCAGTCCTTAGCTGCCTCAATGATAATGTCCTTATCAATAGGCTTGATAGTGTGAATGTCGATTACTCTTACCTTGATACCTTCAGCTGCGAGAATTTCTGCTGCCTCGAGAGCTGTTGAAACCATCAGGCCTGTTGCGATGATTGCAACATCGTTGCCTTCTCTGAGGACGTGGCCCTTGCCGAGTTCAAGGCAGTCTGCCGTCTCAACATCATAAACCTCAGGCATTCCGGATCTGGACAGTCTTGCATATACAGGTCCATTCATATCGAAGGCCTGTTTGAGCAGGATCTTCGTACTGTTTGCATCAGCCGGATTGACAACTGTCATGCAAGGGATGGCTCTCATGATAGCGAGATCCTCAACTGTCTGATGAGTTGCGCCATCCTCACCTACTGTGAGGCCCGCATGAGTTGCACATACCTTAACGTTAGCTCTTGTATGAGCAATGGAGTTACGGATGATTTCAAATCCTCTTCCGGATGCGAACATAGTGAAGGAGCTGGCTGCAACTACGTGGCCGGAGTGTGCAATACCTGCTGCCTCTGCCATCATATCCTGCTCGGAAATACCGCATTCTATGAATCTCTCAGGGTATGCTTTCTCAAAACCGTCTGTCTTGTTCGAGCCGGAAAGGTCGGCATTCATAACGATGAGGTCTTGTCTCTCAGCGCCGTATTCAACCAGGAATTCGCCGTACGCTTCTCTTGTTGCTTTGTTGTTTGCCATTACTCTTCACCTCCCAGTTCTTCGATAGCCTGAGCAAGTTGCTCATCATTAGGCGCTTTACCATGCCAGCCGGCAACATCCTCCATGAAGGATACGCCATGGCCCTTGTAAGTCTTGGCAACAACTACTGTTGGCTGACCTACTGTCTTCTTAGCCTCTTCGAATGCGTCGAGAAGTGACTGCATATCGTGTCCGTCGCACATGATTGCCTTCCAACCGAATGCTTCGAACTTCTTATCAATAGGAGATACCATCTTAACATCGTCTACCTTGCCGTCGATCTGGAGGTTGTTCCAGTCAACGATAGCGATGAGGTTGTCGAGCTTGTACTTAGCGGCTGTCATAGCAGCTTCCCAGATAATTCCCTCCTGGAGCTCGCCGTCGCCGGTAATAACATAAACTTTGTCCTTCTTGCCATCAATGCGGCCGGCATTAGCCATGCCAACTGCAGCAGCAAAGCCCTGTCCCAGTGATCCTGTGGACATCTCAACACCAGGGCAAGCATGCATATTAGGGTGTCCCTGCAGGCGGCTGCCGAGATGACGGAATGTCAGCATTTCGTCAGGCTCAAAATAGCCTCTCTCTGCCAATGTAGCATAGAGTGCCGGGCAAGCGTGACCCTTGGAAAGAACGAGCCTGTCACGACCTTCCATCTTAGGGTTCTCAGGATCAATGTTCATCTCGTTGAAATAGAGCGCAACAAGGATGTCTGTTACAGACAGTGATCCGCCCGGATGACCCGATGCCGCAGAGTGAATTCCCTTGAGCGCATTGATTCTGACTCTGCGAGCGATTTCGTTAAGTTCAGTTACAGTTTTCAAAATAGTACCTCCTGTATGTTATCTTTATCCCGGGCTTAACGTTGACATGCTAACGTTGATGTCAACGTTAAGCCCGGGATGATATTGACATTAAATATTAAGGAAGATTCCAGCCATCAGGAAATAAGTTCCCAGTGAAATCATATCCGTTATTGATGCCATCATAGGTCCTGCCATCAGCGCAGGGTCAATGCCGATTTTCTTGGCCAGCATCGGCAGCATGGATCCGATGAGTTTGGCGATTGCAACTACCAGAACCATTGAGCAACAAACTGTCATTGCAACCATTGGTGGTTCATGATCAAGGAAAACAATTCGTCCATAGTTTAATACGCTGAGCGCAAGGCCAACGATGAGGCTGACACGGAGTTCCTTCCACATTACTTTGATTGCATCATCAAGCTCCAGATCTCCGGTAGCCATACCACGAATAACTAGTGTCGAAGACTGAGAACCTGAATTACCGCCGGTACCCATCAGCATAGGCATATATGTAACCAGACTGATGCAAGAAGACAATGCATTCTCAAAGCTGGAAATAATACCGCCGGTGACGAAATACGAGCACATCAGCAGTAGCAGCCAAGGCAGTCTCGCTTTGACGTGAGAGAATACCGACATATCCAGATATTCCTTGTCGTCTGAAGAAATGACACCACCCATACGCTCGATATCCTCGGAAGTTTCTTCTTCGATGACGTCCAGGATATCGTCGACTGTTACGATACCGACAAGCCTCTGTTCGTTGTCTACAACCGGAATTGCCAGATAGCCGTATCGATTGAACAGGTCCATTACTTCCTCCTGGTCCTCATCAACATGGACGCAGAGAGGATCTTCATGCATGATGTCCGCTACTGTCAAGTTATCATCAGAAATAACCAGAGCACGCAATGAAACTACACCTATGAGCTTGCGCCCACGGTCAATGACATAGCATGAGTAAATTGTCTCGGAGTCGAGGCCGACTTCTTTGATGTGGTCGAGAGCCTCCCTTACCGTCTGAGTTTTGGAAAGATTGATATAATCCGGAGTCATCAGTGATCCGGCACTGTCTTCCTTGTACTTGAGGAAGGTGTTAATCATCTTACGCTCATTCTTAGGTGTTTTGGAAAGGATCTTATCGACCACGTTCGCGGGCAGTTCCTCCAACACGTCGATCATATCGTCGAAGTCGAGTTCGTCTATTATGAATTCGATTTCGGGATCGGTAATAATATTGATGATGTCAACTTGGTCATCAACATCGAGGTATGAGAAAACTTCAACGCTGACGTCTTTAGGAAGCGTACGAAAGATGACGACAACCTTCTGTAAGTCAAACTCACGTCTGATGTCGACCAGCATTTCGGAAATCTCTACTTCATCGTGTTCTAGAAGCTCATCCCTAACTTGGAAATATTTCTTTTCTTCGAGCAGCTCGAAAATCTTCTCGAGGGATTCATCATAAGCCTGATTCATCTCAAGAGCTGTGTTTAAATTTTCCATGGGTCTCTCCTCCTTTCCTTAATTATTATATTCTGATGTGCCTTCCACGATAAAACTCTCGTGTTGCCTCACTGACGGGCACTTTAGTGAATGGGGTGCCACTACCCGTTCGGCAACGTCGAGCTTTTCGCTCCGGCACATCGTAGTTAACTAAAAATTCAGCAAAGTCATCGATTACGGTTCCAGCATCCTCATTATTTCGGTTTCGGTGATGACGGTGATGCCGAGGTCGCGGGCCATTTTGTTTTTGCTGGAGCCGCTGGCAGGGTTGTTGGTAATCAGGTAGTTGGTCTTGGCTGATACCTGAGATGCAACCTTGCCGCCTTCCATCTCAATGGCGGTCTTTAAGTCTTTGCGGCTGGCGAAGAATTCAAGATCTCCTGTTACTACGAATGTGAGTCCGTCAAGCTTGCTGCCCGCGAGCTCGAAGGTCTCATCCATTTCAAGTTCATTGATAATCTCGTGTACTATACGTCTCTTATCCGGATTGCCGAAATAAGCTGTATAGTCCCTTGTCATAACATCACCAATGCCGTCGATTGAGAGGAGTTCTTCCTCTGTCAACTTCATAATAGTATCCCAGCTGTTACGGCACTCACGAGCAATGTATCTTGCAGTGTTAACGCCTATACCAGGAATGCCAAGGCCGTACAGCAATTTCTCCGGTGTTGTCTTCCTTGATCTGTTGATAGCAGCTACCAGGTTGTTGAACGACTTCTCGCCAAATCCCTCCATAGTTACAATATCATCCTTGAAGTTCTCTATCTTGAATAGATCAGGCAGGTCCTTGATGATACCTGCTCCGATGAGCTTCAGGATGCCGGCCTCTGAGAGGCCTTCAATATTAAGCGCATCTCTCGATACGAATAAGTCGAATTTCTTAACATGCTTGGCGATGCAGTCAGGATTGAGGCAATGCAAAGTCTTGGTTCCATCCTCATCGCGTATCTCCGTAGGTCCTCCGCATACCGGGCACTTGTCAGGAATAACAAGATTGCCGGATTTGGTATTGTTGTGCGACACCTGTGGGATGATCATGTTTGCCTTGTATACAACAACCTTGTCGCCTATACCGAGCTGCAGATCTTCCATAATATTGATATTATGTACCGATGCTCTGCTGACCGTTGTGCCCTCCAGCTCCACCGGGTCGAAAATAGCGACCGGATTAAGGAGGCCTGTGCGGCTAGGGCTCCACTCAATCTCTCTGAGGGTGGTTTCTGCATTCTGGTCTCTCCACTTGAATGCAATAGCATTCTTAGGATACTTGGCAGTTGTGCCTAGCGATGCTCCGTAAACGGTATCCTCAAGAGTCAGTACCATTCCGTCAACAGGAACGTCATATACAAGAACTTCCTCACTGAAGAAGTCCAGCGCATCGAACAGAGTATCAGGATTGACCTTGATATACTTAACGATTTCAAAGCCCTGCTCTTCCATCCACTTCATCTCATACTCGAGGCTACCGTGAAGGTCAACACCCTCAGCACTAACGAGTGTGAAAGGAATAATCGAAACGCTACGCTCCTTCGTCACATTAGGATCCAGCTGTCTGATGCTGCCGGAGCAGAGGTTACGAGGGTTCTTGTACTTGGCATCCGCATCAGCGATTTCTTCATTGATGCGCTCGAAGTCGGAGTACTTAATAACCGCCTCGCCTCTGATGATGCACTTACCCTTGAACGGGATCTCAGCAGGAACGTTCTTGCACATTCTTGCGTTGTCTGTAATAAGTTCTCCCTGAACGCCGTTTCCGCGGGTTACTGCCTGCTGCAATTTGCCGCCTTCATAGGTCATAACAACGGTAATACCATCGAGCTTCCATGACAGCAGCGCCTCGTGGTCACCGAGCCATGCCTTGAGCTCATCACGATCCTTGGTTTTGTTCATCGAGAGCATCTTCTTCTCATGAGTTACCTTAGGAAGTCCGGATGTTGTCTCAATACCAACGTTCTGAGATGGCGAATCCTCACTGACGTAGCCGGTCTCCTCCTCGAGTGCGAGCAGCTCATCATAAGCAGCATCATACTCGTAGTTGGTCATTATCTCGCTGGCATCATCATAGTAAGCACGGGACGCCTCGTTCAAGATATCGATAAGCTCGTCTATTCGTTTGATCTTTTCTTCTTTAGTCATATTACTGTACTTTCTTCATTGTTACGAATCCCTTGCCCAGCTTCTTCTGGCCAACGGAATCGAATATAACTGTCATTGTCTTGGCATCCTGCTCAATGAGCATTCCTCTGCCGAATTTTGGATGCTCAAGAGTGTCTCCTATCTCAAAGTCATCAACTACCTGTTGCTTGGTCTCAGCAGTTGAGCGGGATAAAGTATCGCCGTAATTGCTGTGAGTCTGCTTGGGAGTGAATGGCATGAATGGTTCATCGCTGGAGTAGCCATCGAATGTGCCGTTAGTTCTGCCTGCGAAGAATCTCTCTCCGAGATATCCGCCTTCGCCGAATGTACCGCCACCCTTCTCTCTCCTAACCTTTACGGTTTCATCTCCGTCAAGATACTTCTTGTCCATCTCGTCAAGGAAGATGGATTCGTTTTGGAAGTCGGTCTTGCCGTAGAGAGTTCTCATCTCAGCACCTGTCAGGTAGAGCTTCTTCATAGCTCTTGTGATACCTACATAGCAGAGCCTTCTCTCTTCTTCCATCTTCTCGGTGCTCTCGAAAGCCATAGCTCCCGGGAAGACTGTTGTCTCCATTCCCGGTATGAATACTATCGGGAACTCGAGGCCCTTGGCTGAGTGCAGTGTCATTAATACGACTGCATCTTCATCGGCATTGTGATTATCTATATCCGACATCAGAGTTATACGCTCGAGGAAGGTTCCAAGAGCGGTCGGCTCGCTGGTGCCGGCATCGCCGCCGAGGATCGCATCGCGCTCCTCGCGGATTTCCGCAAGGAAATCCTCCAGCGAGCCGTCATCAATCCCCTTCTCGAATTCGCCGATGACGGATTTGAATTCCATTATGTTTTCTATACGGCCATCAGACTCAATGGTGTCCGCTGCCGCGAGTGCAGCCAGATAGCCGGATCTTCTTAGTATATTGTCATATATAGCCGAGATGGTCAGGTTCTCTTCTTCAGCACGAATGTCCTGAATCATCTGAACGAGTTCCTTGACAGCATCTCTGGACTTGTTACCGAGCGTCGCCTGCAGTTCGTCCTGACACAGCGCCTGATACACGCTCATGTTATACACTCTTGCATACGCCTCAATACCGGCCAACGTCTTGGCACCAATTCCCCTCTTAGGTTCATTGATAATTCTCAGCATCGAGACATCGTCATTCGGATTCTCTATCAGGCGCAGGTACGCCATGACATCCTTAATCTCTTTCCTGTCATAGAATCTGAGGCCCGCCAGCACCCTGTACGGAATACCGCGAAAACTGAACTTCTCTTCGAAAGGTCTCGACTGAGCGTTCTTGCGATAGAGAATAGCCATGTCGCTGTACTTGTAACCCTCAGCTCTCCATCTCTCAATCTCGCTACCGATGTACCAAGCCTCCTGCTTCTCGTTCTCCAGACGCTTGTACGTAATCTTCTCGCCATCCTGATGTTCAGTCCACAGCGACTTGGCCTTACGGCCCTTGTTGTTCTTAATAACCGAGTTAGCAAGATTCAGTATATTCGCATCAGATCTGTAGTTCTGCTCCAACCTGATGGTGTAAACGTTCTTGAAGTCGTGCTCAAAATCCAGGATGTTCCTGATATCTGCACCTCTCCACTCATATATGCACTGGTCGTCATCTCCGACAACGCAGAGGTTGCCATGACGCGCAGCCAGCATTCTTATAAGCTTGTACTGCAGGTAGTTGGTATCCTGGTACTCATCTACCATGATGTATTTGAACTTGTCTGAATAGTAATCCAGTGCCTCGCGCGAAGACTCGAGCAGCTTAACACCGTTCCATAGGAGATCATCGAAGTCCATGGCGTTGTTAGTCATCAGCAGCTCCTGGTATCTGGCATAAACTCTCTTGAGCGCCGGATCCATCATATTATCAGGTTCAACCTCAGTTTCCTTGACCTTGGAAATGGCAGCTATAGCCGCAGCAACAGGATACTGTTTCTCATCCACCTCGAGTTCTTTGTAGACCTTCTTGACCAGAGACTTCTTGTCTGTCTCATCATAGACAGTAAAGCCCTGCTTGTAGCCGATCTTATCTGCCGAATATCTCAGCATCCTTAAACACAGAGCATGGAAAGTCATTATCCACATACCCTGCGTATTATCTACAAGTTTCTGAACACGCTCTCTCATCTCGTTCGCAGCCTTGTTGGTGAATGTAACCGCAAGGATATTGTGCGGATCAACACCCATGTCGACAAGATGCGCCATACGATGAGTCATAGTTGCTGTTTTGCCCGATCCGGCACCCGCAAGAATGAGCACAGGGCCCTCAGTATGCATTACAGCCTTATTCTGTTCACTGTTCAAATTCATATATGGCATAGATAGTATTATTGTATCACAAAAATAAGAGTCGGTGTTCATTAACCGACTCTTATTTATATCTTTTTGTTACTTATTGCGCTTTATTCGTTACTTCTTGGTCGTAACCTTCTTAGCACTTGACCACTTTCCCGGGACTAGTGTTCCATCGACATTTCTATAGCACCTTACTCTAACGTAGTACTTGGTCTTAGCCTTAAGTCCGGTAATCTTCTTGGAAGTAGTCTTCTTACTTGTTACCTTCTTAATCTTAGCACCACTGCTGAAGTTAGACTTGGTGCTGTACTGAATCTGATATCCATCCAGATTACTTGTCTTCTTAGTCCATTTTACAGTAAATGCCTTCTTGGCAGCAGTAACTTTGCTAATCTTGGTAGTTGCAACCTTAACAGGTTCAGGATCATCTCCCGATTCCTCCTTAGGTGTTTCGCCATTGTAATATGTATCCTCTGTCATCAGCCAAGCCATATTAACTTCCGGATAATGACACTGAGCCAAAATATCCAAATTGCCTGACAGCATCAGAGTTCCAAGGATCTGCTTGTTCGAAACATAATCATCTGCCAGAACTGTAAATAAAGGCTTTACTAAAACCTTAAGAGCAGTATTGGCATCTTCTTTCTGCGTTGCATTGAATGTCCCCTTGTTAAACAGAGCACCATAAATAGTACTTGCAATGTTTTCATACTGATTGTCGCTAAGAGCCGGATCCTTTCCGGACTGAACAGATGCAAGAGCGCCTATCAGATCCTTGTTTCCCAGCAAAGCCATAAGAGTATTTGTATCCTTTATGGAGTTCTTGAGCGAATTCTTCTGGACGTCAGTTAAACCTCTTACCAGTCTAACTGCTGCAACAGCTCCATCCTGTACTCCTGTGTCGGCATATGCAGATCGGGAAGGAATTGCTTTCTTCAATCTCTTGAGAAGCTCGTTCCACAGCTCAGAAGGAGTAGTTGTACTTCCCTCCTTTGTTTCGTAGAAAGGCTTACCCTTCATATACATAGCAATCGCATCGCTCATTAGCGTTGAAGAGTTAAGATCAAGGTTTAATGCAAATTTACCCCATTTCAGTTTGCTTGGCGAAGCGAACTTGTTAGATTCATTTGAAAACTCCTTGAGTTTGGCAAGCATTGCCTGTTCATTGTCAGGTCCCAGCTGCTTATTAATTGTACCATGGCTGCCGAATCCCATGTACTCAGGCAGAACCAGAGTAATACCATCATATGTGTTCTTCACAATATGAATATTGCCATAGGAGCTGTCCGCAGGGGACGCAGCCATAGGCGCATCAAAACAGTATGCATATACTTTGGATTTGTCATATTCCTTTGACAGCTTTGCAGCAGCCAGATTAGCTACAGCGCCGCCCCTGCTGTAACCCATAATCCAGATAATCGCATTTTGGTCATCGCCAAGTTGCTTCTTTACAAAAGCCTCAACCTTATTGGCAGGAGCTTCATAACCCTCAGCGTTGCCGCTTGTTCCGGCTATAAAGTTCTGATCCCACTCATTTTCGTATCCTGCGCCTCTAATAATAACAGGCAGCAGAGTTTTTCCATTAGTTAAAACCTTCTTGGCTACAGCAACACCAATACTTTCAGCGGAGCTGGTGCCGTAATCCTGTGATACATAATTCGTGCATCCAAGGTCTGTCAATGCATTCTTGATATTCTGATCGCTATTGCTGTTTCCTGCCATGGCAAGCGCCATTGAAGCAGTTGCAAGGTGACTGTTATATGTTGTAGAGTTCGTATTGAAATAACTTTCCAGAAAATAGTAAGTCAACTCACCATCTCTGCTATTATCCCAACTGCTCATATACTTTGCCTTATGAGCATAGTTCTCGCCGCTAACGCCATCAGCAGCAAATGACATGGATGTCATCACCACTATCAACGTCAGCACCAATGCTATTATTCTATTTCTCTTCATAGCATACCTCCTCGTTTCTTAACTACACCCATATTGTATCACATATTCAGCACTAACAACAAACAGCCGAGCAAAATACGAACGTTAGCTACGACTCAAGTGTGCGTAAAAAAAAGAACGGTCGCCGTAGCGACCGTCCCTTATTGTTAATAATTCGAGTTATCTCGTCTAAAGACTAAACAAGACCCTGAGCCATCATAGCTGCAGCAACTCTCTCGAATCCAGCGATGTTAGCACCCTGAACAAGAGCGTTCTTGTTGCCGAAGTACTTAGCGCCAGCCTCTGAGCACTGCTTGTAGATGTTCTTCATGATCTGGTGCAGCTGAGCATAAACGTCCTCGTGCTGGAATACAGTGTGTCCTGCGCACTGACCCATCTCGATGCATGAGCAAGCAACGCCACCAGCGTTAGCTGCCTTAGCAGGTCCAACTGCTACGCACTTCTCCATGAGGAACTGAAGAGCGTCGTTAGTTGTAGGCATGTTAGCTCCTTCACAGTAGAACTTGCATCCGCCATCAACGATAGCCTGAGCGTGCTCCATGTGAACGTCGTTCTGCATAGCGCAAGGGATGAACAGGTCAACCTTGATGCCAGCATCCTGCTGT
>JAZUDV010000038.1:0-35009 GCA_045639825.1 Anaerovoracaceae bacterium | reverse complement strand
TACATCCTTACCGTCATAGTAACCGCAGTTAGGACATACTCTGTGTGGAAGCTTAGGCTCATGGCACTGAGGACAAGTTGAAAGTCCAGGTGCAGCCTTCTTCATGTTAGCAGAATGTCTGCTACTTGTCTTAGCTTGTGAAGTTTTCCTCTTAGGTACTGCCATTTGGGTACACCTCCTTATATATACAAATAATTAATTATCATTTTCGCACTTGTCTATTATATGCATCAAGTGCAGTATTGTCAACGCTTTTCTTGCAATTTCTGTAGAACTTATCCGTTGAATCCTACAGACCTATGATAACCGGCTTCATTCTGTAATCAGAGCACTCATTTTGATCTCTTCCGGTGACGAGATTGTAGATATCAGCACCATGAACATCCAGCTCTAACTGCTTCCTGCCTGCATCATCAAGCTCACCAGCCTGCTTGTTTATGTTGTTCAGTACGGGCAAAATGCAGTCGTCGCTCTTTCTTAGCTCCGAAATAATTTCACGGCCTCTGTCATTCATTCCGAGAATGCGCATGTATCCGGGTTTGCAAAGAGTATCTAAATCATTATGATCTATAGAATAATCCGTTCTGTTAATTCCCAGTATTATCTGCATGAATAATCTTGAAATCCTGGTATGCGTATATCTCTTGCTCTTTACAGCTTCGACAAGTTCATCCCAGGAAGATGCATCATTAATAAGCGACTTGATCCTGTTGCCAAGACCCTCACCGCCTGACGGACAGCAATCTATCTCCTCAGCAGACATTGATAGCACAGCATACTTAAGAGTATTCAGCCATTCATCCGGATAGCTTAAGATCTTATCCTGAAGGCTTGCAGCTGTATCAAGAGGAACATAGTTAAGAACAGACATGCCTGACCTTACAGCCTTTCTGATACCGCTTGCACTCATGAAATCATCGTCACAAGCAGAGTCGTTATATGCAGCGCCTCTTCTCTTAACAGCTATGAACTCAAGCTTTCTGTTATCAAGATGCCTTGCCGCTCTGATATATTCAAGAGCGAGGATATCATTGGAATTCTCCGGAAGAGGAGCTGCCTCAGGAAACATTTCCTTATATACTGCAGCCCTTGCCATCGGATACGACAGTCCATCCTTGACCTTCTCAGCAATTCCCTCATTCAGTTCAGAAGTAGCCTTCTCAAGATTAGCAGCAGTCAGCTCAAGTGAAGACGCATCGCCCGACTCACTACCGAAAGCCAGATGCGTGAGACAAGGAATAGCCGCGAGCAAATTAACACCTGCACTCGCATACTGCGCCGCATTTCCCAGGCAGAACAAAGTCGGGATTTCGATGACCAGATCAGCACCGTTTTGCAATGCCAATCTGCATCTCTCCCATTTATCAAGAATTGCAGGCTCACCGCGCTGTACATAATCGCCGCTCATCGCGACGACAACAGCATCACTGCCTGCAATCTTTCGAGCCTCCTCAATATGATAAATATGACCATTATGAAGAGGATTATATTCAGCTATTATTCCAACAGCATTCATACTTAATGATTAGTCCAGTTCAAGTTCCTTCTTGGTATCAATCGCAGGCTTATCAACCTTGTCAGCAAGAGCCTTCATCTCCTGACGATTCTGATTAACCTTGAAGTTCATATTGCCAACCATGTCATTAAAGTAGTCAGTCATTGGCTGCAGATAAGTGCTCTGAACACTTGCAATATCACTCTGCATATCGAAGAGCAGCTTATCAATATACTCATAAGTTCTCAGCTTGATGAAGTTGACATGGTTCTCTGCCTCAGCAACGATTGCATCAGCTCTCTTCTGAGCTTCCTTCATTACAGCATCGCCGTTAATCAGATACTCAGCCTGATCCTTAGCAGAGATGATTACCTTATTGTACTCGGACTTAGCCTCGTTAATAATACGGTCCTTCTCCTGCTTGATCCACTGTGCTTCCTGAATATCCCTAGGGAGATTAACCTTGATGTCATCGATAATCTTCTGAGCATAATCAAGATCGATAATTCCTTTCTCAGAGAAAGGCATCTTAGATGATGTTGAAAGCAATTCCTCCAATTCATTAAGCAGTGAAGTAATCTTTACGCTCTCCTCGTTCATTATTATTTCCTCCTATATTTAGAAATTACTTCGTTCTTAATATCTTCAGTCACGTACTTGCTGATATCACCGCCGAGAGACGCAACTTCTCTGACAACGCTGGAGCTGACATAAGAGTGCTCCGGTCTAGCCATCAGAAATACAGTCTCAGTGCCGTGTCGGTACAGACCTGCATTGACATTGGCCATCATCTCCTCATACTCGAAATCCGTAGTATTGCGGAGGCCCCTGACAACAGCATCGAACTTGTTAGCATTGACATAGTCTGCCAGCAAGCCTTCAAAACTGTCAACCTTGACATTAGTAATATCACGGCATGCGCCCTCAATCATCCCAACTCTCTCTTCACAGCTGAACAGAGAATTCTTGTTAGGATTGACAACAACGGCAACAACTACCGTGTCAAAGAGTTCTGCCGACCTCTCAATGATATCAAGATGACCCAGTGTCAGCGGATCGAATGAACCCGCGAATAAAGCAGTCCTACCCATATATCATACCTTTCATACATATTCATGTTAGCATTTTTTACAGCAATTATCAACACAGGCAAGGATTAACTAATCCATAATGTAAATATCAACACCTATGCTGCCGTACTTTTTCTCCTTGATTCTGGTCAGTGACCCGTAACTCTCTTCAAGAGTATTGTCATACAGATGCTCGGCTACAATAATGCTGCCCTTTTCCAGTAGCTCATTTTCCTGCAGTAGAGCAAAGCAATCATCGTAATAGCCAACCTCGGCATAAGGCGGATCCATTATCACTACATCGATAGTCTCCGTAAGACCGGCAATACAGGTCTGATAATCCCTATTCATTGCAACACTGACATCATCAGCCTTGCAATTTGCTATATTGGAGAGAAGGATTTTGAAATTGGCCCTGTTCTTCTCATTAAAATAGCACTTTGCAGCACCTCTCGACAGTGCCTCAAGACCCAGTGCACCCGAACCCGCAAAGAGATCAAGTACAACAGCATCAGGAATCCAATCCCTTATCATGCTGAAAATAGCCTCTCTAACCTTCTCGGTTGTAGGCCTGATGTCGCGAGGAACCTCTATATTTCTGTATTTATATTCACCACTTGTTATTTTCATATTTCACCTTTGGGGCCGGTTCTCTTATATAATATCACTATTATCATCAACTCCGGCAAGATATTGTCTGACATAGTCAATATCCGTAGTGTTATCTTCACTCAGAATCCTGCCGGCATCTTCAATTGCAATATCGAGTATCTCCTGATATCTGCACAGAGAGATGATATTGGACTGATAGTTTCCGGACTGCATAGTACCCATAATATCTCCCGGCCCACGCAGCCTGTAATCCTCTTCGCTTATCTCGAAACCATCCTTGATACTTACCATCGCTTCCGCTCTGGCAACAGCTGATTCGCTCCTGCTGTAGTTAATAAGATAGCAGTATGATTGGAATTTTGATCTTCCTACTCTGCCTCTTAACTGATGCATCTGAGCAAGTCCGTATCTCTCACTATTCTCAAGGACTATAACCGTTGCATTAGGAACATCTATACCGACCTCAATTACAACAGTTGCAACAAGAACATCGATCTTGCCATCAGCAAATTTCTTCATGATGGCTTCCTTCTCGTCCTTGTCCAGCCTGCCATGAATCAGCGCGACTTTGAACTCACTGAACTTGGCAGTCAGCTCGTCATATAGAGCCTCGACGGAGGACAGATCATCATCCTCACTGTCAATGCTCGGAGCAATCACATATGCCTGATGGCCCGATTTGAGCTGATCTCTCACCGCCGTATAGGCACGCTCACGACTCTCAGGACCGACCGCTTTGGTAATAATTTCCAGTCTGTTAGCCGGTTTGCTCCTGATAATGGAGAAGTCCATATCGCCGAAAACAGTTGCAGCAAGTGTACGAGGTATAGGAGTTGCCGACATTACGCATACATTGACGGCATTGCCCTTATTGACAAGGGATTTCCTCTGATTAACGCCGAATCTATGCTGCTCGTCTGTAATTACCAGGCCAAGATTATTGTAAACTACATCATCTTGAATGATTGCATGGGTTCCGATGATAACATCAACATTGCCATCAGCAATACATGCAAGAGTCTCCCTCCTCTCAGCGGCTTTCATGCCGCTGACCAGCAGACAGCAGCGCAGTCCATAAGGCGCAAAATCTTCGCTCAGGCGCTCGAAATGCTGCCTTGCGAGTATTTCTGTAGGCGCCATCATTGCGGCCTGCAGCCCGGCTCTGACGCACTTATAGATGGCAGCCTCAGCAACAACCGTCTTACCACAACCTACATCGCCCTGAACCAAACGATTCATGGGCCTGCCATCAACAAGATCCCTCTCGATATCCCTGATACACTCCAGCTGCCCCTCAGTCAGAGCGAAAGGCAGGCCGCTCGCAAACGGACCGATATCCACATCCTCGATAGCTGAGCCTATAGACGAATCATCAATGTCCTTCCTGTTCAGCCTTACAGCCAACTGATATATCAGTAGCTGCTCATATATCATGCGATACCTGGCAGTCTTGTAATGGGCCTCGCTCTCCGGAAAATGCAGATTCCTATACGCGAACTCCCTGTCACATACACCGCGTTCACTGAGATACTTCTCATCGATCCAATCAGTACCAAGATCAACATTGGCAAGAACATACTCGGCCCACTTCCCGATATCATTGCTAGTCAGCCCCTGAGTACACCTGTACACAGGAACTATACCGCGCCTATCCTTGTCGCCTCCCGCCTCAGCAATCTCGGGATTGGCCCAACTGCGGAAGCCGGCTCTTATCTTAACCCTGCCATAGATTGAATACTCCTGACCCACGCGCAATGACTGCTTGAGATAAGGCCTATTAAAAAAAACAGCCGTATACGTCCCGCCGACATCCTTGAAACTGCATTCAACCAGCATCTTACGCCCACCAATAGGCCTTGAGCTGATCCTGTTCAGAGTACCGACAACCAGCGCATCCTTTTGTTCTGTGGCGCGCGATGACATAACCGCCTGTCTCTTATCTTTATACTTATATGGAAAATGATTCAGCAGATCCTGCACTGTGCGAATTCCGAGTACCCCAAGTCTATCGGCTTTCTTATCGCCAATACCCTTGATACTATTGACGCTGTCAGTCAGTGCAAGAGTTTTACTCATAGCTGTGCTGAACCTCAATATCTCTTCTTACAACGGCCCCGCTGGTAGTCTTCATACCCATAATAAATATCTTTACTACGTCAGGCTTCTTGACTCTGAGACTGTCATACACATTGGTAATGCGTGCGAAAATCTCTTCGGTAATGCTGTTAATGCTCTCACCGAACATCGTAACAAGATAGATCTTGACGCTGTTCTCCTTGATCGTATCGGTAACCGTAACCGCATCCAAATAATCCGAGTCAACAATCGGAGAGATCTTATCCTTAATAATCTTACCCTTCTTATTGCACGGTATTGCAGTTCCCTTCATATCGAGAACTTCAGCGATTATTTGCTTAGCCAGCACACTATCGTTTACAACGATTGAGCCGTAATCATTTCTTGATATCTGAGCCATAATTATAAGAAAAAAGTCTTAAGCCCGAGGCTTAAGACTCACAGTTAGGTATATACGTATTAGATGGCACGGTTAACCTTGCCCGATCTGAGACAGCTAGTGCATACTGATGCCTTTCTTACTGTACCATTATCGTTAATCCTTACTGTCTGGATGTTTGCGTTCCATTTACGTCTTGTGTGGATCATTGAGTGGGAAACCATATTTCCTGAAGTCTGACCCTTGCCGCATACTTCGCATTTCTTGGACATTTGCCGCACCTCCTTGTAGATTTTGTGCTGTCGTGTTCTCAACACGCTTGTCTATATTAGCACAAGAGACAAGCCATTGCAAGCAGTTTTTACTCATTTATTAGCTATTATTTGTTCTTTTATTTGATTATGAATATACATATATTTTCTTCATTTCAACACAATTAAGTTGTATAATTACTGTGTATTTTTATGTAACAAGAAAGGCATTCAGAAATGCACAATCTTTCAGGCACTAAGAAGTTTTTCATAGCAGTAATTACCGTCGTCGCAGTACTCATCTGCTTCTTCGGTATATACAGATATAATAACATCAAAGTATTCGACAAGTCTCAGTACAAGGAGCTTTATAAGAACCTTGAAGAAGATGCCGAGAGCTTCACCAAGCAGGAAGATCTTCAGAACTACATCATCGGCTGGGCAGATTCCTGCAACGTCAAGTACAAAGTCGATAGCGCGGGCAACATCATCTTCAAGCGCAAGGCTACAGCACGCAAGAAGAAGGTTTCCCCTACTGTTATTATCACCAATTACAACTATGAGAACGCTGCATCTAACCGCAGATCTCTTGCAAGTGCCTTTATGGTAGCAGCAACAGATATTAATTCAGGAAAGACAACGGTTATCTTTATTAACAACGAGAACAACGACGGTTCAGCTTACGCCGCACTTGATCCGTCACTTATCCCTTCCAACGCCAAGGTTATCTACCTCGACTACGGTTCGCAGGCTTATGTATCCACCAGATCATTCGCCCAGCAGGATGAGCGTATCGTTATTAACACTGTCAAGGAAGACATCAGCTGTGATACAGCTATCAAGATTAAGATCGGCGGCGTTAAATCTGATGTTATTGACGCAGGCGTATCCAAGCACGCTAACCCTATATCCCTGTTCAGCACTGTGCTGACAAGACTTAAGAGCAAATCCACCATTTGCCAACTCGCTGACTTTACGGTCGAGAACAAGGGTTATATGTACCCGACAGGCGTAGAAGCAACTGTTCTTATCAACTCATATGCTGTTGCTTCATTCACCGCATATCTCGATAAGAGAATAGAAGCATTCAATAAGGCTCTTGAAGATGATAACCCGGGCTGTTATTACAGCTATGAGATTATCGAGCAGGATTCTGAGGACTATCCTACCGAGGCTTATGACAAATCAACGCTCGACCAACTCACAACTGTTCTGTACGCACTCAAGAACGGCCTGTACAGATATGAAGAAGACGATGAGATCCTCGAGGGTTATGAAGTTAATTCAATCTACGGTATCAACGCCATCAGACAGATGACTTCAGATGACTACGCTATCTACATTGACGTAACATCTCAGGCAATCAATGACTACGTAATGAAACAGCTGATTGAAGATACATCAGCCGCAGCAGAACTCGCCGGATGCAACATTGAGCAGACAGACAACCTCCCTCTTTACAACAACAACAAGAAGGACGGCCTTGTGAACATGCTCAGATCGACATACTTCAAGGTTAATGATATGACGGGCGACAATGTTACCCTCAAGGTTGCATTTGATACTTACTTCACTCCGATGACTTATATACATAAGATCAACGACAAGGCGGACATCGTTCACGTCAAGGTAAGCGGCAAATCCGCAGGAGTACTTACCAACATGCTCCTCGTTTACATCAAGACCAAGGGCAACTTCCTGTCCTTGTAATTGCAGGATCAACGAATATTGATGATTAACACTAATATAATAGAAAACAAAACTTTACTCGTTAATGATGTGACGGCTTACGGCAGAGTTTCGTCTATGGCGATGTTACCTGTTATGACAGCATACGGACTGCACCCCTACGTGCTCCCTACTGCCCTCGTTTCCAACACAATGGATTACGGCAGTTCCGTCATACTGGACACCACAGACTACATGAGAAACTGCATTGCCAAATGGAGAGAATTCGGTTTTCACTTCTCTACCATTTCGACAGGGCTTATCAACTCAGCTGAACAAGTTGACGTTATTAACGAACTCATACAGGAATATCGGCCATCATTCCTATTGGTGGACCCGATAATGGCAGACGATGGCAAGCTGTATCCGGGAATGTATGAAGGAGCCGTAGCTGCATACCGCAAGCTCGCGGGCAAGTCAGACCTCATCATCCCTAACCTCATCGAGGCACAGCTCTTAGCTGACAGATACATCGGTGAGATGGCGCTCACCATGGATCAATACAAGGAATTGATTGAGTCGATCAGATCCCTTGGAGCCAAGAGCATCGTAATTACAGGATGCACAGACAACGATGGCAGGACATTCAATCTGGTATACGATCAACCGTCAGATGAACTGAGAGTCATAGACTACGACAAACTACCGTACAGCAAGGTGGGAACAGGAGATGTTTTCTCTGCCACCCTACTGTCCGAGCTACTGACAGGCAGCACACTCTTCGACGCAGTCGACCGCGCAGCCATTCTTGTCAGGAAGATAATAATTGAAAACATAGATAATAAAGACGATTTTGATATCAATATAGAGAGAACTATACAGGAGGCAGTATATGAGATCAGACAGAGATAAGCGTTCCGATAAAGAGCTGGAAATCGACAATTTCCTCGCTCAGTTCGACACAGAGAACGACAATGTTGAACCGGACATCAACTCATATCTTAACGACAAACCTGCAACATCCGGCAAGCCGACTTCTCGCCCGGATACCAAGGAGCTCATTTTCCATGAGCCTTCATTTGAGCCGGTACCCGTTAAGGAAGTTGAACCGGTCAAGTCAAGAAAAGAAAGGAACTTTTCAGAGACTATGACCAAGGTTTCTAACTCAGGTAAGAAGGTTGCTGCCGGTGCTGCAGCATTCAAGGGCAAGGTTAAGAACTTTGATAAGAAGTCCTTCCTTGAGAAGGTTTTGTACAAGGAGAACCCTAACTACGACCCTAACAAGGGCGAGACATACATGCTCGCAGGCAAAAAGATTAATAACAAGCCATACATTCTGAGTATCAAGAAACTGTTACTCGATATTATTGCGGTTTGCGTAGCAATCGGTCTTGCACTGATGCTCTACTTTGCTGTCTGCATTCTCCTGGCTCCTCACTATGACTTCCACGATGTATATTCTATGGTTGATCAGAGCTCGGTTATTTATGATGATCAGGGAGAAGCGGTCGACCAGGTTTACTACGATCAGAACCGTAAGATAACGAAATATGAAGAAATGCCTGAAGACCTTATCAACTCATTCGTAGCACTTGAAGATAAGACCTTCTGGAAGCACCACGGATTCAACTGGATAAGAATGTGCGGTGCCGTAGTCAGCTCTGTTCTCGGCGGAGGTCAGATTAGCGGAACAAGTACAATTACACAGCAGCTGGCACGTAACGTCTACCTGGCAGATACCAAGAGCGTCCGAAGTATCAAGCGTAAAGTCATGGAGATGTACTACGCTTCTCGTTTAGAGGCTTGTCTCAGTAAGGAAGAGATTGTTGAAGCCTACCTTAACACCATTTATCTCGGTTACGGATGCTATGGTGTTAACTCAGCTGCCAAGTCATATTTCTCCAAGAGCGTTAAGGATCTTAACCTCCTGGAATGCGCATCTCTCGCTGCCCTGCCTCAGGCACCGGATACATATGCACTTGTACAATGCGTAGACCCGACCAGCGTTACCGAAGCAGACACGAACATCATCGCTCGTGAGCCTGACACATATATCGCTAACGATACTGCCAAATTCAGACGTAACATCTGCCTTGACTTCATGAAGGAACAGGGCTACATCGATGAGTCTGAATACAAGTCAGCTTATGACAAGGATCTTATCGACTTCATCAACCCTACATTCAACACAGGTAACGGATCCAACTCATACTTCCACGAGTATCTGGTAGATACGGTTATCGAAGACCTTATGGATCAGTATGGAATGGAAGCAGCCGATGCTGAGCGTATGGTTTACACAAAGGGTCTTAAGATCTACTCAACAATGGACAGCACAGCTCAGAAGACTATTGTTAAGGAGTTTGCTAATCCTGCCAACTACCCTGGCGTAACCAGCAGAACAGACGCTGATGGCAACATCATCTCAGCTGATGGAGTTCTCCTGCTCTACGATTATGATAACTTCTTCGATGACAAGGACAACTTCAAGTTCAAAAGCGAAGAATTCAAGCTTAACGATGATGGATCACTGACAATCAAGCGTGGTTACAGACTTAACATCTACACCACAGAAGTTGGCGGTGAAACAGACTACAGTGTTGAGTTCAAGCAAACATATACATATGAAGACGGTGTTCTCTACGCTATCCCTGGCGGATACGTAAACATCCCTGCTAACTACAAGTCCCTCGACAGCAATGATGATCTTGTTATTAGCGCAGACTTCTTTACTGATTATCCTGATGCATTCAAGATCAAGGGCAAGTCAGTTAAGATCACACCTGCCGGATATTCACTTCCACAGAAGACTATTCAGCCACAGTCAGCAATGGTTATCGTTGGTGTTGGAACCGGAGAGATCAAGGCAATGGTCGGTGGTCGTTCAACCAGAGGTGAGAGACTTCTGAACAGAGCTACCAACCCTCGTCAGCCTGGATCATCAATCAAGCCACTTGCTGTATACGGTGCTGCTCTTCAGAAGAGCTTTGAGCTTGCCAGTGCCGGCAAGAAATGGGATCTGGTAGACTACCACATCGACAAGCAAGGAACCAAGGGTTACGGAGATTACATCACTACCCACTCCTCAGTTGCCGATGAGAAGACACTTGTAAATCAAAAACCATGGCCTCTGAACTCTAACAATGCATACACAGGCAAGAATACATTTATGTCTGCAATTCAGCAGTCCATCAATACATGTGCATTCAAGATCCAGATGCAGGTCGGCACTGACTACTCTATCGACATGCTGCACAGATTTGGTCTGACTACTATTGCAGATGACGCATCAGAAGAAGTTAACGACCTGAATCCTGCTGCCCTCGCCCTCGGCGCAATGGCCAACGGCGTTAAGCCTCTCGAAATGGCTTTGGCTTATTCCGTATTCCCTGCCGGCGGCAAACTGAACACTCCAATCTGCTACACCAAGGTTGTAGACAAGAACGGCGAAGAGATTCTTGTCGGCAAATCCGAGCAGACAAGTGCTCTTGATGAAGGTGTTGCGTGGATCATGCGTAACGTTCTCCAGTCAGTAGTTACCAAGGGTATTGCAGGATCTGCATACGTTACCAGTGTTCAGTCCGGTGGTAAAACAGGAACAACAGATACACAGTGCGACATTTGGTTCGACGGATTCACTCCTACCTATGCTGCTTCACTATGGATTGGTACTGATAACAACATCCCTCTGACTACAATGTCAGGACCTGCTGCTGCACTCTGGGGCAAGATCATGAGACAGCTCCCTGCTGCTTGCACGGGAACATATCTCCCGCAGCCTGAGAACGTAATATACAAGGACGGATATTACTACACCAAGGGCACCGAGAAGGGTCTTGCTTCCTACGCAGGTGACGAAGAGAAGAAGATGAAGGAAGAAGCCGAAGCAAGAGCTTACGAGGAATGGCTCATCGAGCGTGAGAACCACAAGACATGGGTAGACCCTGTAACTCATACAGAGTATCAGACAGTTCATCATGATGCTTGGGATGAAGAGATTGTAGATGATGAAGGTAATGTACAGATAATTCATCACGAGGCATACGATACCTACGAGGAAGTAGTCGTCGTCGACCAGGAAGGCTATTTCAAGTATGATGAAGGCTGGGGCGAAGACGACTTCGAATGGGACGGCATCATCCCTGATGACATCAGAGAGAAGTACTACGAATTCTAATGCCAATATTATCCCGGGCTTAAAATTGACATAGCCTATTTATAACGCTAAATCCCCGTTGACTCGTCAGGGTTATCGGGGATTTTTCAATTGACATAGCATGTATCAAAGAAGTAAAATTGATGAGTATTTATACATATGGAATTTTTTTAATTCGGAGGTTATATCATGGATAATGGAAATGGTAAAGGTAATTTCGGATCTAATTTCGGATTCCTTATGGCTTGCCTGGGATCTGCAGTAGGAATCGGAAACCTTTGGGGCTTCCCTTACAAATGCGGTGTAGGCGGTGGCTTTGCATTCCTTCTGGTTTACCTGATTCTGAACATAACTGTAGGATATCCTATCATGCTTTCCGAAATCACACTCGGACGTAAGACACAGCGTGCGGCTATCGAAGCCTATGGTGCAATCAACCCTAAGTACAAGTTTAATGGTATTCTGGCAACAATCGTTCCGTTCTTCTTAATATCATTCTACTGCACTTTCGGTGGATATATTACTAAGTACTTTATCGCATCAATTCAGGGATTATTCGATGCTAACGCTACAATCAACACAGTAAACCCTGATGATTACTTCTTCCAGAACTTACTGAGCAACGGAGAGATGGCTTGCTTGTACCTGTTCATCTTCTTAGGTCTGACCATTGTTATCGTTCTCGGCGGAGTTAAAGAAGGAATCGAGAGATTCTGTGAGATCGCTATGCCGGCATTATTCGTAATGCTTGTTATTGTAGTAATCAAATCAATTTCAATGCAGGGTTCAGGTGCAGGTCTTTCCTTCCTGTTCAAGCCTGACTTCTCTGTAATGAGTACACCTAAGGGCCTGTTCGAGACATTCAAGCTTGCAGGTTCACAAATGTTCTTCTCACTCTCAATTTCTTCAGGTTGTATCATTGCTTATGGTTCATACCTCAACAAGAAAGAAAACCTCGAGAAGAACTCACTGTTCATCGTACTCGGAGATACAGCAGTAGCTATTCTTGCAGGACTTGCTATCATGCCTGCATGCGCATCAACAGGACTTGAGTTCGGTGCCGGTCCTTCCCTGCTCTTCATCTCAATGACATCTGTATTCCAGGCTATGGGTGCAGCAGGAAGATTCTTCCAGTTCATCTTCTGGTTGCTCGTATTCTTCGCAGCACTTACATCATCAATCGGTATGATGGAAGGTGGCATTTCCGCTATCATGGACTCAAGAATCAAGAAAGGCAAACCGGCAGACAGATTCAAAGTTACTCTCGTTATGGGTGGTATTGCACTTGTTGGTAACCTGCTCACAACTCTTGACTGCCTCGGTAATGCAACTGCAATGTCATGGCTGCACATCCTCGGACAGACAAGCGTAGCTGACCTCTGGGATGCTGTTGGTGAAGGAATCCTGATGCCACTGACAGGACTTATCCTCGCTATCATCATCGGTTGGTTAGCACCTAACTTCCTTGATGACGAGATCGAGAACGGACGCGAATTTGTATCCAAAAAGTTCTTCAAGTTCTGCATCAAGTGGATTGGACCACTCTTCATGCTCATGATCATCTACGGACAGATCACATCCTTCTTCATCAAGTAAGGATGTCAATATCATCCCGGGCTTAACATTGACATTGAGCATATATTAACAACAAAATAAGGGACGCACCTAAGTGCGTCCCTTTTCAATTGATAGATTATTACTTCTTGATAATCTCAACCATTACATCGTTAGCGAGTCCTGCAGCGTTTCCTTCGTCTGTATCGAAGTGAGCTTCTGCTTCGTGACCTGCACCGGATCTGATAAGTACGTTATCAAATACGAGGCCTCTCTCGCCTTCAACCTTAACCATTACGATTTCCTTATCAGCAACGCCAGCTTCTTCAGCCTGTGCTGCGCTAAGGTGGATATGTCTTAATGCTGCGATTACGCCGTGATCAAGCTCAATCTCTCCGCAAGGTCCAACCAGCTTGCATCCAGGAGTTCCCTCAAGCTTTCCAGACTCTCTTACAGGAGCCTTGATGCCGATGCCTCTAGCATCAGTCAGTGCCAGCTCAACCTGAGTTTCTTTTCTAACAGGTCCGAGAACTCTAACCTGTCCGAGTGATCTCTTAGGTCCGATAATCTCTACTGTTTCCTCTGCTGCGAACTGTCCAGGCTGACCGAGTTCCTTCTTAACTGTAAGTTCTGCTCCCTTTCCGAACAGGATCTCCAGATGTTCCTGTGAAAGATGTAAATGCTTGTTTGAAATACCAACTTTTACTGTGTAGCCCATTGTAATCATCTCCTTATAATTTTTATATAAGTATTCGGCCCTTCCGAACACATTCTTAACATCTATATTTTACAACTAAAACTTGGTCGTGTCTATACGTCCGGCCTTCTTCGCACCAATCATTATTTCAGATTGCAGGCAGTATCCGTTTACAGCAACAGTAAAGAAATCGAGCAAAGCGTTAAGTGTAACGACTATCGCCAGTGATTCGGCGGATAATCCGAGCTGCGCGAACAACAATGTGAAACCTGAAATCGCCGTACCCGGAATAGTCGGCAATGTCATAGCAAGTATCATCGAGAGAAGAACAATCGTAACGATGTAACCGAGATTGAAGCTGATACCCGACTCAACCGCTGTAACCACAGTACCTACGACCAGCAGAACTGCGTAAGCAGGCTTGAACAGAACTCCTCCGGCATTGTGCCCCAATGCACCGTAATCAACATCAGTTCCACACGCGAAGAGAGTCTCAATGCTCTGTGTGAACGAAGAACCGTAACTTGCCGAGCTGATATTAATCATAAAAGTTGGCATCAATTTGTTAATATACACCTTGTAATTAACACCCAGTGTCTTGGTCGCAGCAATGGTATACGCCAGCATCAGGATCAGATAAGCAGCCAAAACAATCAGGATAATCTTAATTGACTGAACAAAACTCGTCGCAGACGCCGTTGCAACCAGCACGAAGAAGTTCATACCGACATATATATGAATACAGCTGCGGTTAAGAACGCTGTTGCAGTTGACCGCAACCATATTGCACTCCGTGAAAACAGCCTCAAGTGTTGAAGTTTTGGGACCCAGCTTGAGCATTGTAAAGCCGAACAATGCAGCAACTACAACGATCTGAGCGGTATTAAAATCAACTAGCGGCGATATCGGATTGGCAGGAATAAAGCCAATCAGCAAATCATATGCGGACTTGACCTTAACGCTGCCGGAAATACCTCCGAACGACATAATCGGGATCATAGCAATCATTATAAGAGTTGTAACAAGAGCCATGATCTTGACAATGCGGCCGAACATGGTTTTGCCTATGTTGCCGATGGTCTTAAGGTCACCCGCGTGCACGATGCCAAGAGACACCGCGAAGAAAGTCAAGAAGACGGCCATAACACAAAGCAGACCGACGAAAGCAGCTGAAAGCGGAGCAACAAAATTGTTCGCGAATTCATAGCCGACGTTGCCCGGGAGCTTACGTGCGATCGCACCCAAAATGCATCCCAGGTAGACCGAGCAGGCAATCTTACCGACCAACGATAACTTGCCCTTCTTTCTATTGTAAACCTCTTTTATTTCATGATTCTTAGTCTTGTAGTCTTTCATCTATCCTCTATTCCACTTGCAAGATGTAACGTTCGTGCATTTATTATCTTTGTACTCGAGAGTCATTTCAAAATCACTCTCGCTATCTATCAGCTTCTTTAGGAAGTGCTTGTCGCCTTCCCAGAGACTCAGATCAAACATCTTGTCCTTATCTATCCAGCGCAGCTCACCCTCATCACAGGCTTGGAGCTCGAACAAATCTTCATCCACTGTGGCGCCGGTGCTGACTTCAGCCGTGTAGAGGTACATATCTTCAGCATAACCGCTATCATCAATAAAATGAACCAGGCCGCGAGCATTAACAGCAGTGAGCTCCAGTCCCGACTCCTCCCTGACCTCTCGTATCACGCAATCATCAGGAGACTCTCCGGGCTCGATTTTGCCGCCAAGGCCAATCCATTTGCCCTCGTTCATATCGTTCGCCTTCTTGTTGCGATACAACATGAGGTATTTGCCATCATTCTCTATGTAACACAGTGTCGATCTTACCATCAGGAAGTGAAATCTCCCTTCTTAAGTACCCTGACTATTCCGGGGATCAGCAGTATCTGAATGATGATGCCCGGAAGTGCCTCGATAAAGCCACCGGACAGAAAGAGCATCCAGCCGAATTCGATTTTACCCATACCGTAGAGGACGGTCTTGGCAACGCCCCAAACAATACGTCCGCCCAGCATCGCAGCGATCAGCGATACGTAGATGTTCTTGGTATTCTTAGGCAAAACGCAATACAGCCAGCCGGAAATCGCGCCATAAGTCGCGAGCTCCAGACACATTACAATGCCTCTTGGGAATATTTCAGGCATTCCAAAGAGTATGAATCTCAGTATCGGCGCAATCAGTCCGATCACTGCCGCATACCATGGTCCGCAGATAAAACCGCACAGCAACACCGGAAAATGCATCGGGCATAGTGCATTGCCCATTTCCGGTAGCTGCATTGTGATCAGCGGAAATATCAGCGCCAGCGCCAAAAACATCGCACTGACAACTAATGCGTATGTTCTATTGTTACTTGATCTGTTACTCATGTCAATGTTATCCCGGGCTTAATGTTGACATCATGTCAATGTTATCCCGGGCTTAACATTGACATTGCTATCTATTAAATTCAGCCTGCGCCTTGACCATTTCGTTGTCCGAGAAAGCGCAGAGTTTTACGTCTATTTCGTATTCAGGATATTCGCTTGTGAAAGCCTTGAATGCCTTGAGGCACTGCTTTGCAGACTCTCCTGCCGGATTCTTCTGCGATCCTCCGAATATTCCCGAGCTGATCAGAGGAAAAGATATGCTGTGATATCCGTTCTCCATCAGCACCTTCATGCTGTTATAGTAAGCATCAAAAAGTTTGTCGAATGCCTTAGGTGTCACCGCAAAATTCGGTCCGACGGCGTGTATTATTGTCTTGGCGTTCTTCATATTAAAAGCCGGTGTAATTGCTGCACTGCCATCAGGCAGAGGTGTCTCATATTTCCTGCAAGCCTCAGTCAGTTCCTGCATCCCTGACTTGCCGAAAATCACACCGCAAATCCCGCTACCCGCTCTCAGGTAACCATTCGCAGCATTCACAACCGCATCAACTATTTGATCCGCACAGGACCCATGAATCAACTCAATTCTACTCATTGCAATAAGGGGTCAGACCCCTGTGACCAAATTGCAAATCGGGGACAGACCCCAATCGCAAATAACTAACCTTCGCATATTTTCAATATAGCATCTTTCACAGCATTCGCCGTGTCGGATGACGTCATTGTTATATCGTTGCTCCTTGCCTGCGCGATTTCTCCCGCAAGCCCATTGATGTACACTCCCGCCGCAACAGCATCGAGCAAATCGTTCTTGTTGCTCGCGCATATCGCCGCAAGTATTCCGGACAAAACATCGCCGCTACCGGCCGTGGCCATTCCGGCACATCCGCAGCTTATATCGTATGTCGTCTCTCCATCAGTAACAGTTGTTGTGTGACCCTTGAGTAACACAATTGCCCCGGAATTACGAGCGAATTGTCCTGCGCTCTCGTCCGCCAGCTGCAAGCGTTTGAACTCTCCAACATGCGGTGTCAATATTACCTGCGCCCGCGACTCCTTAAGGAGTTCAACGCGACTATCAATCGAGGAGAGCGCATTCAGTCCATCAGCATCAATAATCAGTATTCCCTCATAATTCTCGAGCAGATACTGAACAGCCTTCTTAGTCTCAACACTGTTACCAATGCCCATTCCGATTGCAATGCAGTCATAACGTCCAATCAGCTTGTCAAACTCATCCTGATTGAAGACAATCTCGCCATCCCTATCGCTCAGCGGATACAGAGTGCTCTCCAGTATCTGCGGCGCTATCCATTCGCATATGCTTCTCGGAACAGCAACCGTAGCAACACCGGCACCTGAACGCATGGCAACATTAGCCATACTCGCCAGCCGTATAGCTCCGCTGTATTCAAGACTACCGCCAATGAGCGCAACATAGCCGTAGTCGCCTTTGTGCGAATCATTTGGCCTGCTGTGCAGCATCCTGCGCACAATATTACTTATATCCATAAACCATTATCTTAACTAATCAATCCCAATGTCAATATTAAGCCCGGGATAACATTAGCATAACATTAGCATATGCCAACTTTAAGCCCGGGATAACATTAGCATACGTCGAAGCTGATGTGCAGCTTTTTGTCAGCGTTATTGTAGTCATAGTTGGTGTTCTTGCAATAAGACTCGATGATTTTGCTCTGCAGATCGTCATACATCTGAATCTTCTTCTCATCACCGTCCATGTAATAATGTACGTGAGCAAGTGAAGCCTCGTCATCATACTCAACAGTAATGCTGAGACTCTTAATGTTTTCAGTATTACTGAATGTGTAAACGAGGGTTTCCTCAACAATAAGAGCCAGACGGTATTTCAGCTTCTTGGCGAAGTTATTCTTCCTGCCATACTCCATCAGAGCATCAATAATTCCACCGATATTGATATCCTCAAGATCGACATCCCAATTGAAGCTCTTGGTTCTCTTCATGAAAGCAATCGTTCTTTCTTTCTTAGGATGATCAAATACCTCCTCAGGCGTGCCTTCCTCATAGATTCCACCCTGGTCGAGATAGAACACCCTGTTCGCAACACCCTTGGCAAACTCCATCTCATGAGTAACAATCATCATTGTTTTGCCGGATTCAGCCAGATTTAAGATGATATCCTTAACCTCATTAACCATTGTCGGGTCAAGAGCAGACGTCGGCTCATCAAGCAAAATCACCTCAGGATCCATTGCGAGACAACGCGCAATTGCGACACGCTGCTTCTGTCCGCCGGATAACTCATCCGGATAGCTGTCACGCTTGGCATAGAGACCAACCATATTAAGCAACTTCTTAGCCCTTTGCTCGGCTTCATCTTTACTTAAACCCAGCAGATCCATAGGAGCCATAATAATGTTCTCCATTACAGTCTTATGACTGAACAGATTAAAGGACTGAAAAACCATTCCGACACGTTTTCTCAAATTGCTGAGATTATATGATCTGTCATTAATGCATTCATCATGAAAATAAATCCTACCATTAGTCGGTTGATCCAGCATATTAAGCGCGCGTATCAAAGTAGATTTGCCTGTTCCGGAAGGACCGATAATGGATATTACATCTCCCTTATTGAGCTCAAAGCTGATATCTTTAATCGGAACGACATTTCCGAAAGCTTTTTCCATATGTTCAACTCTAAAAATGCTCATCTATCTGTCCTCCTTTCTCATTCTGCGCTTCTCACTAGGAGTGACAAGGAACTTATTAAGCAGGAATATCAGCAACTTAGCGAGCGCGAAGTAAATCAGCGCAACCGTAATAATCGGCAGGAAAGCCTCGAATGTCTGGCTTCTGATCAGGTCGCCTGCCTTGGTCAAATCCTGTACGGCAACATAACCGACAATAGCAGTGCTCTTCAAAGTAGCAACAATTGACGACCTGATGGCCGGAATAAATGCCTCCATCGCCTGTGGCAGAACAACTTTGAACAGAGTCTGTCTATCTGTATAACCGAGAGCAAGACCGGCCTCAGTCTGATCCTTAGGAACGCCCCTTACACTGTTGCTGATAAGTGCGAAGAACGAAAATGCAAAGGTCAGACCAAATACAATTACCGAAACAACAACCCCGGACATGTCTGAGCTGCCGAATATTACATAGAAGAATATCATCAGCACTACCAGAACAGGCAGAGCCTCAAGAGTATCGTTAACTATATAAGAGAATCGCTGCAACCATTTAATGCGACGAGACAACAGGAATAGCGCAAATCCAATAAGTGCTCCGAGTAGAACCGACAGCACTGTAATCATCAGCGTAACCAGCATTCCACCGGCGAAGAGCTTCCACCTGTTCTGCTTTACAAAAGTGCGCTCGAAGCTATCCTGAATATTGCCTATAAATCCATTGGAAGTACTAATACCGTTTACTGTATAAACGATAGTATCCTGAAAATAAGGATCAGAAAAGTTGCTGTTCTCACTTCTCTCCTCGGTATATCCATATCCGCTCATAGCCATGTCATATTTTCCCGCACCAATTCCGGCAACAACAGCATCAAATGTCGATACAGTTACATTCGGTATGTAGCCACGAGCCTTACAAAACTCATAGAACAAGGCAGGATCATATCCGGCGAGCTTAGCATTCCTTAAGTATTCATACGGAATATTGGTGTCACATATGGCAAATTTGATAGTCGGACCGTCATTGTTCTCCAAATCGCTAAAATCAACAATATCATCATCCGTAAGCGCATCATATCCGACCATCCATTTCTCAGCCAGCTGATCAAGCAGACCATTCTCTTTCGACTCTGCAATGAACTTATTAAAATCCTCTCTCAGTTCGTCATTGCCATTAGAAAAATTAGCTACAACCGGAATCTGATAACTGGATTCGACGTAATTAAGATCCGGATAGCTCTCCCTGAGACCATAAAAAGTATACTTGTACGAAAATGCCGCATCAGCAGTTCCGTTCGCGACGGCAATGAAGGTATCAAAATAATTGGTAAAACGTTGCAGTTCAACACCCGGTATATCATTTCTTATATATTGCTCATAGCTGCTGTTGCTATCGCTCAGAGCGAAAGTGCATCCTTCCAACTCCTCCAAAGTCGTAAATACCTTGGATTCTTGGTTCTTCGAACTGCAACCTGGCAGCAACAAAGAAGCCATCAACAACACCACCACAATCAGCAGTGCCAATTTTATCCCGGGCTTAACATTGGCATGTGCTAATCTTATCCCGGGCTTAATATTAGCATTGACGTTAGTCCTATTGCTCTTCATCTGTATTAACCACCAAACCATAATAAGGCAGCAATGCCTCATCCATCGAACCGGCCCCGGTGACAACAGTCAGCGGAGTTGGGTCCTTAATCTTAAATTTCTTAACCTTACCTGTATTAGGATTGTAAATATTGTACCTTGCAGTCCTGCCCTTGGACGTCGGAACAAGTACGTTCTCCAGGAACTCCTGACTGTCGTTCAGGAAATCATCCATCTGGTACAAATTACAGTCATATCTATTCTTCAGGAATGCGGATACGTTGTCAGCATCCGGTCCATCTACGGCAACAATTGTCCTTCCCTGTTCGAGCGAATTGTCTACCATGTCGACAAGTCCATCGAATCTGTCGCTCTTCTTGAGCCTGCAGATGCACTCCGCGTGCTTGGTCATTGGGAAGTTGTCGTAAACCTTGAGGTATACCGGCTCGTAGCCGTTCAGTCTGAACTGGTCGATGTTGATGCACATCGTATTCGCATTACACGAAATATATACAAACTCCTCAATACCGTATCTGCAGAGGTCGTTTACAACCTGCTCGTGCATTCCGACACGCGGCGGGTCAACGACGATAACATCAGGCTTCTCGGTCAGCTCGGACAGCTTCTCCTTAACATCGCCGCAGATATAGTGGCAATTCTTAATGCCGTTCAGCTCAGTATTCGCCTCAGCAGCAATCACGGAATCCTCAACGATCTCGATGCCGTATACCTCACGAGCCTTGGAAGCCATCAGCTGAGAGATTGTACCCGTACCACAGTAGAGATCGTAGACCGTTTTATTATCTATATCCGGAATCAGCTCCAGTGCATCGCTGTACAGTCGCTCGACAGCCGGAATGTTGGTCTGGAAGAAAGCGAAAGCTTTGACCTTGAACTGCAGCCCGAGAATCTCCTCGTTGTAGTAATCGCGGCCGTAGAGCAACTTGGTGCTCTCAGGAATAACCGCGTCGGCCACGCTGTCATTGAATGTGCGCATGATGCCGACAATCTCCATCTCGCCCCAGTCCTGAGCCAGGATCATATCCTTATAAGCGTCCTCGTCGAATCCCTCCTCGCTCGATGTGACGATGTTGATCAGCAGCTCGTGTGTCTTGACGCCGCATCTTACGACGAGATTGCGGAGCAGGCCCTCGTGTGTCTTGCGATGGTAGTATGAATACCCTCTGGAGCGGCAAAATTCCAGCGTAGAGCGAAGAACTTGGTTAAAACAGTCTGGTACCAATTGACAGCAATCCGTCGTTATAACGGACATAAAGCTCTTCTTGCGGTGCATGCCAAGTTCGAGCTCGCCGCCCTTCTCGAAGTCACCGAATGTGTACTCCATCTTGTTGCGGTATCCGCTCGTTGTATATGCAGGAACCATACCCTGATAAATCTCCTCACCTATATCGTGCTTGGCGAGAAGTCGTCTTATTTCTTTGTCTTTCTGTGCTAATTGGTCTTCGTAGCTGACACCCTGATACAGGCATCCGCCACAAAGCTCCTTCATCTTGCAATTTTCCATATTTCTTTCGATGCCATTGTTATCCCGGGCTTAAAGTTGACATGCCTTATCTAATGTCAACTTTAAGCCCGGGATAATATTGACATTAGTAACCGTATTTTGCGTAGAATTCTTGTTTGTATTCGAGGAAGCGGTCTTCTTCGATTGATTGACGGATGTTTTCCATTGTTTTGGTCAGGAAGCGGATATTGTGCTCGGAGAGCAGCATCGAACTGAAGATCTCATCGGATTTGAAGAGATGTCTGATATATGCTCTCGAGTAATTCCTGCAGGCATAGCAGTCGCACTCGCTATCCAGCGGCTCCCATGATCTCTCGTGCTTGGAGTTCTTGATGTTGATATTGCCGTGAGTTGTCATTGCAACTCCGTGACGTGCCAGTCTTGTAGGCAGTACGCAGTCGAACATATCTACACCACGCTGAACTCCTTCGAAGAGATAGTCCGGAGTACCAACACCCATAACATATCTTGGTTTGTTCTTAGGCAGATAGTCCACGCAACCTGTCAGCATCTCGAGGAAGAGTTCCTTAGGTTCGCCGACAGAAAGACCGCCGATGGCATAACCCGGCAGATCAAACTGCAGGATTTCCTCAGCGCTCTGCTTACGCAGGTTGTGGTACATACCGCCCTGCATGATACCGAATAGTGCCTGCTCTTCAGGTCTCTTGTGGGCCTTGATGCAGCGTTCGAGCCAACGTGTGGTTCTCTCCAGAGAACGACGTGTGTAGTGGTAGTCCGCAGGATAAGGAACGCACTCGTCGAACGCCATGATAATGTCTGAGCCGAGTGCATTTTGAACTGCAATGGATGACTCAGGAGTCATTAGATGAGGCGAACCGTCGATGTATGATCTGAACTTAACACCCTCTTCTGTGATCTTACGGAATTTGCCCAGGGAGAAAACCTGGAAACCGCCGGAATCTGTGAGGATGGATTTGTTCCAGTTCATGAATTTGTGCAGGCCGCCTGCCTCCTGAACGATGTCCTCGCCCGGTCTCAGGTACAGGTGGTATGTGTTGGCCAGGATGATCTCGGCACCGGTCTTCTCTACGTCTTCAGGCTTCATCGCCTTGACCGTTGCCTGCGTTCCAACAGGCATGAAAACAGGCGTCTCAAATGTGCCGTGCAGCGTTCTCACACGTCCGCGGCGGGCATTGGAATGAGCATCCTGATGTATTAATGTGTATTCTAATCCGTTCTTCATTGTTTACCTTTATTCAATCAGCATCGCGTCACCGTAACTGAAGAAGCGATACTTTTCATCAACTGCAATTTTGTACGCTTTTAGGATTTCCTCCCTGTCATATAACGCCGAGATCAGCATCAGTAATGTTGACTTGGGCAGGTGGAAATTCGTAATAAGAGCGTCGATAATCTTATATTCGTAACCCGGATAAATGAATATTCCGGTGGACTTGGAACCGGCTGCAACGCGCCATCCAGATGGCGTCTCGGCGGCCATGCTCTCGAGTGTCCTGGTCGAGGTGGTTCCGACTGCTATGATGCGGCCGCCGGCATCAATCGTCTGATTGATGGTTGCAGCCGTCGCCTCGCTTACGGTACATTCCTCAAAGTGCATCTTGTGATCTTCAATGTTCTCGGCCTTAACCGGTCTGAAGGTTCCGATACCTACATGAAGTGTTACGAAGGCAATCTTAACGCCCTTAGCCTCCGCAGCCGCCAGGAGTTCCTTGGTGAAATGAAGACCCGCAGTCGGAGCCGCAACAGAACCGTCAATTCTGGAATAAACGGTCTGATACATCTCTTTGTCTTCCTGCTCAGCCTTTCTCTCAATATACGGCGGCAGCGGCATTGAGCCGATTTCTTCGAGACGCTCCATGAAGATGCCCTCATACTCGAACTCAATCAGCCTCGTACCATTGCCCTCATCACAGATACCAAGAATTCGCGCCTCGAACTTCTTCTCCTCATCAATAACGACAACATCGCCCTCGTGCAGGCGCTTGCCCGGCTTAACAAGAGCTTCCCATTTGTCGCCCTCGATCCTCTTGATAACAAGGATCTCTATATGCGCGCCCGTGCCCTTCTTAGTGCCGTACATACGCGCCGGAATAACCCTGGAATCATTCAGCACCAGGCAATCGCCCGGATTGAGGTAATCCAGGATATCGTAAAAATGACGGTGCTCAACCGACTTACGTTCCCTATTAAGCACCATCAATCTGCATTCATCTCTCTTCTCCGACGGAGTCTGTGCAATCAGCTCCTTCGGCAGTTCATAGTCAAAATCGTCTAACTTCATCTATCCCCATCAGGAACGCCTCGGCGTTCCTCTCCTATATATCCAACTTAATCTGCTCGTTCTCCGGCTCGCGGAACAGTCCGGCAAGCCCCAGGTGCTCGTATGCCAGCTTGCTCGCAACACGACCCTTCTGCGTCCTGTAAATCAATCCGGCCTGAATGAGGTAAGGCTCGTTCGCATCCTCGAGAGTCACCCTCTCCTCACCGATTGCGCTCGCCAGCGTCTCAATACCGACAGGACCGCCATTAAAGTTCTTGATAATCGTCTCGAGCAGTTCTCTGTCCAGCTTCTCAAGGCCGAGATTGTCCACGCCGAGAGCCTCCAGCGCCTTACCCGTCACCTTAATATCTATATTGCCATCACCGATTACCGCAGAGAAGTCCCTGACTCTCTTAAGAAGTCTGTTGCCGATACGCGGAGTACCACGGGATCTCTTCGCGAGCTCAGTCAGTGACTCATCGTCAATCTTCACATCCATAACATTAGCAGATCTGTTCAGAATGTCCTTGATCTCATCAACAGTGTAGAATTCGAACTTCTCAACGATACCGAATCTGTCTCTCAGCGGTCCGGACAGGCTTCCTGCTCTTGTTGTAGCACCGATAAGAGTGAATTTGGCCAGATCAATTCGCAAGGATCTCGCTGCAGGCCCCTTACCGATGACGATATCCAGGGCATAATCCTCCATCGCAGAATAGAGGACCTCCTCAACAGCGGTGTTCAGCCTGTGAATCTCATCAATGAAGAGCACATCGTTCTCATTCAGATTGGTCAGAATAGCCGCAAGGTCACCGGCTCTGCTGATTGCAGGACCCGAAGTTATCTTGATATCCACACCCATCTCGTTGGCAATAATGCCCGCAAGAGTAGTCTTACCAAGTCCCGGAGGACCATAGAACAGGATGTGATCCAGCGGCTCGCCTCTCTTCTTGGCAGCCTCGATATATATTGACAAATTCTCCTTAGTAGCCGTCTGTCCGCAGTACTCACTCAGGAACTGTGGTCTCAGAGTGAGCTCGCCGCTCATTTCATAAGGCTTAGCCTCGGATTGTGTAATTCTATCCATTATTATAACTCCTTCAGGGACAGTCCTATCGGGGACGGTCCTACTAACTATTTCGAGAGAGGGACAGTCCTACCGAGGACGGTTCTACTAACTAACTTGAAAAAGAACCGTCCCCCTTAGAACCGACCTTCATCTTATATTACATCAGGTATTTAAGCGCCTTCTTGATATACTGCTCGGCGCCGAGATCTTCGTCCGTAACCGCAGCAATAGCCGATTCGGCTTCCTTCTTACTATATCCGAGCGTCGTCAGTGCAACAACCGCCTCAGCTCTCTCGCCTGTAATAGCCGCATTTACAATAGGCATTCCGCTGCCGCCCTCAAAATCATCAATCGGCAGTACGCTCACCTTGTCGCAGAGCTCCAGAATAACCCTCTCAGCTGTCTTCTTGCCAACGCCCTGCGCCTGCGAAATCGTCGCAGCATCCTTGCCTGCAATTGCTGCTTTGATCTGGTTAGGCGTACCGAGCGACATAATAGCAAGCCCCGCCTTAGGTCCGACACCGTTAACGGTAATCAGCATCTCGAAGAGCTTCAGCTCCTCCGGCTCCGCAAAGCCATACAATGCCATTCCATCCTCTTTAACCTGCAAATATGTATACACCAAAACATCGTCACCCTCGCTCATCGCAAGCAAATGTGATGTGTCGCTGACATTAATCCTAAATCCGATGCCTGCTCCTGTCTCAACAACAATCGCGCCCGCATCGTACATCAAATATTGACCTCTAATTGTCCTAATCATCCTAACCTCATCCCAATGCCATCATCATCCCGGGCTTAACGTTGACATTATGCCATTATTATCCCGGGCTTAACGTTGACATTGTTATTTATTTCTTGGCATTCTTCCGCCTGCATGCTGAGCGTGGCATATAGCCGCCGCAATCGCATCCGCCGTATCATCCGGGCGTGGCACCTCACTAAGATTGAGTATCATTTTGACCATAGTCTGAACCTGTTTCTTGTCCGCCTTGCCATAACCGGTCAGAGCCGACTTGATCTCCAGAGGCGTGTACTCCGAAATCGCCACGCCGGATTGCTCGCAAGCCAGCATCGCAATCCCACGAGCCTCGCCAACCATGATCGCCGTAGTCGCATTCGTGTTATAGAACAGCTTCTCAATGCTCGCCTCGTCCGGCTGATACTCCTTAATAATCGCCGTAAGTTCATCGTACAATATCTTCAGACGCTCAGCATCGCGCGCCTTCGCATCCGTAGTAATTGAGCCATAAGTAATTGGCTTGAATTTATTTCCAATATAGTCCAAAACACCATAACCCATGATGGCGTATCCCGGGTCAATTCCAATAATTCTCATAGCTCCCTCCTGACAGATTATTTTACCATTTATGGCTCAATTATACAATGACAGTGGTTGTCAACATTAAGCCCGGGATGATATTGACATCCTCCACGATATCCTACATTTCTGAACCGAAATCTTAATAATATTCAAGATTAAGTATATTTATGCTATAATGGACAACAATAAGAACGACAGAAATCTAAATGTCAACGTTAAGCCCGGGATGATGATGGCATGAAAATAGCAATGTCAACGTTAAGCCCGGGATAATGATGGCATCCAAGGAGAATAGAAATGCGTTTATCCAGACACAATAAAATTCTAGAGATAATTAAGACCAATGAGGTTAAGTCGCAGGAGCAGCTGCAGGCTCTTTTGCAGGATGCCGGTTATGATGTAACACAGGCAACAATTTCAAGAGATATCAAGGAGCTTCAGCTTATCAAGAGTCAGGACAAGAACGGAGTAACAAGATACATCGCGAACAACTCCGACAACCGCCCGATATCCGAGCGATTCCTTAGGATATTTAAGGAGACAACTCTGTCCTACGCACCTGCACAGAACCTCATCGTTGTACGCACCCTCGCGGGCTGCGGCAACGCCGCTGCCGAAGCCATCGACTGCCTCGAATTCGAGCACATCGTCGGCTCCATCGCAGGCGACAACACCCTCCTCGTCATCGTCGACAACGAGAAGAACGTCGCCGACATCATCGCGGCTTTTGACCAGGTAATGAACAGCTAATGAGAGGCAAACATGTTAAACAGAATTGTTATAGATAATTTTGCGACAATAGAGCACCTGTCCTTCGACCTCGGTTCGTCCCTCAACGTGATAACCGGTGAAACCGGCGCAGGCAAATCCGTCCTCGTTCAAGCCATATCAACGGCTCTCGGCGACCGTGCCGACACATCGATGGTTAGAACAGGAACAGACCGCGCCCTTATCCAGATCGCAGGCGACAAGAACGGCGAAGATGCCATTATTTCAAGGGAAATCCTCTCCTCAGGCAAGAGCATTTGCAAGTTGAACGGAGAAATTGTTACCCTTGCCCAGATTAAGGAGTTCTGTAAGGACTGGGTGGACATTCACGGCCAGTACGACAACCAGCAGATTCTGAATCCCGAGAATCACATATTGATTACCGACAGATTCCACGCTGAGTCAATCGCACCATCACTTGAGAAACTGGCCGAGCTATACCAGGACTACAAGAAGGCTGAGCACGACTACAATAATCTCCTTCGCACCGAGGCAAATGCCAAACAGCAGAAGGATTACTATGAATTCGAATTCAACTACATCAGCAAGCTCGGACTGACACCTGGAGAAGATGAACAGCTTAGTGAACAGCTGGAAATGATGCGTAACGGAGAGAAAATTTTCTCCTCTATCAACCAGTCATACGCACTGCTGCACGAGGAAGATAACTCCATACTCACAGGACTGAACCGAATCGTCAACGAGCTCAGCTCAATCTCCAACTACAGCGAAACAGTTGCCAAGCTCAGTGAAGAGACCAACAACATTTACTATACACTTGAAGACATCTCCGAGAGGCTTAGAGACATGACTGCGTCGCTCTCCTTCTCTGAGGAAGAGCTGGACGAGATCTCGTCAAGGCTTTCAGTCATCGAAGATGCCAAGAGAAAATACGGCAAGTCAGTTGACGAGATCATTGAATACCAGAATGAGCTGGACAACAAACTGAGCATAATTCAGAACTTTGACCACGAGAAAGGAAAACTTCTCGCCATTAAGAACGAGAAGTTTGCATTGCTGAAAGATGAGGCCGAACACGTCAGCGAGATGAGACACGTCATCGCTTCACGCCTCGAATCAGCAATTATTAACGAACTAAAGGATCTCGACTTTGCCAACTCGGACTTCAACATCAGCATCACCAAGGCTGACGAGATCGGCCCGCTCGGCTTCGACCAAGTCGAATTCTTGATCTCAACCAACCCCGGCGAGCCACTGATGCCACTCACCAAGATAGCATCCGGAGGAGAGATCTCCCGAATAATGCTCGCCTTCAAGCGCATCATCGGCGACTCCGACATGGTCGAAACCATGATCTTCGACGAGATCGACACCGGTATCAGCGGCAGAACTGCCCTAACCGTTGGCAAGAAACTCAAAGAAATAGCAGATCATCATCAGATAATCTGCATTACACACTTACCACAGATAGCAGCCAACGGTCACGACAACTACCTCATCATCAAGAACGTAGAATCAGGCAGCTCTCACACCGAGATCACACACCTGGACGACCAAGGCAAGGTACGCATGGTAGCCACCCTCTTCAGTGGCTCGACCGACGCCAACGCCCTCCAGGCTGCAACCGAACTCATAAACAAATGTCAATAATGTCAAAATCATCCCGGGCTTAACGTTGACATGTCATCTTCAATGTCAACGTTAAGCCCGGGTTATTTGTGACATCTATTCTTTTCTAGTTCCGAGATCCTTATCCAGCTGATACAGACCCATGCCACCATCCCCAATTACCATATCATACTTGGTGATTAGCTCAGTTGCATTCTTCTCCTCCTCAGCCTGCTCAGTGATGAACCAATCCAGGAACTTCATCATGCGATAGTCTTTCAATTTCTCAGCCTCGCAATAGATCTTGTTAATAAGCTCAGTCACATATTCTTCGTGCTTGAGCCCCTGCTCGAGAACCTCTCTGTCGCTACCCATGCTGCACTCGACCTTTTCCAAAGTCGTTAGAACAACCTTCTCGTTCTCATCGTGCAGATAATCCACAAACTTCTCAGCATGCTCAATCTCTTCCTTAGCCTGAACTCTGTACCAGTGCTCAAAACCCGTTAGTCCTTTCTCGCTGAAGTAGTTAGCGAAATCAAGATACAGATATGCCGACTCCAGCTCCTTGTTGATCTGATGATTCAACAGCTTTACCAATTTAGTATTTATCATAACCATTCTCCTTTCCGGGATGTAAAGTCCCTTTCAGCAATAACAGTTCCGGGATATGGGGTCCCTTCCCTTTAGGTTGTCTATATGCTACAGCTGTCCACCGGTGAACAGTCAAGAGTTTTTTTAAACTTTATAAAAAAATACCAATCAAGCCGTTCTTGATTGGTACTACAATGTCAACATTAAGCCCGGGATAATTATGACATGCTATATTATCACGCCCTTCAGGTGGTCGCATTCATGCTGGATTATCTGCGCAGTAAAACCGCTGAACTTGCCATGCTGTTTCCTGAAATGGATGTCCTCGTAATCGACCTCAATCTCACGATATCGCTCGCACGCCCTCACTCCATCCAGCGACAAACAACCCTCCTCGGTCTGGTACTTTCCACTTTGGCTCGTGATCACAGGGTTCAGCATCACCATATTGAACGGCCCCATCGCCACGACAATGATAGCAACAGGCACACCAATCATATTTGCCGCCATTCCAACGCACTTGTCAGTGTTAGCAGCCAAAGTATCCAACAGGTCCTGCGCCACATCACGGTCAGCAGTAGTCGCCGGACGAGCCGGTTGAGACAGTATTAAATAGTCACGACATATATTACGAATCATAATTGCTACTCCATTAAATCATTATTCCTTCCACTGGTATTTCTCCAGGTCCACATAATAGTCATCGCTGACTTCAATGCCATCTTCCTCCAGACGTATCTTCTGCGCTTCCGCCCCACCGAACCCGAAGTTTGGAGCCAGCCTACCTTTGTGATTAACCACACGAAAGCACGGATACCTCTCAGGATCCGGATTCACATGTAGCATGTTCCCTACAATCCTCGCATAACCCGGATTGCCAAGGTACTCCGCCACCTGCTTGTAAGTCACAACCTTGCCCTCAGGAATGGTCAGCAAGTATTCAAGAATCCCCTGCATCAAATCATCTCTCATGTCAACATCAATCTCAATCTACAATTACATATAACGCAGCTTGAACACCTTCTCTTTACGTGTGTTGATTTTACTTTCCAGCAGGTTGTATTCAAGCCACTTATTCAAGTATTTAAGTGCGGCCTGTTTGCTCATATCACTTCCTATAGCAGTAACAAAGTCATGCCATCCGAAATAGCGTCCATCCAGTTTAATTATCAGCTTCTTCAGATACACTTGCTCGGTTGGAGTAAGAGATTCACCTGCTGCAGATAACGCCTCAACAGTTTTATTCAATCTTATATAGCAGAGAGCGTAACTAATCGAAGTCTCCATAATATACTTAAGGAAATAGGTCAACGTTAAGCCCGGGATGATATTGACATTCGTTATTTGTAGTAGAAGTCGCAGTCTTCATGCGTAATAAGAACTGCATCAGTAACAAGGCCTTCCTTGAGCTTCATTGCGATTCTTTCGACTTCGTCTTCAGTTATATCGAAGAGAGTCACACGAATACTGTTCTCCGTCGAATAACCATACTCGTGAGAATATCCGCCGAGCTGCCGCACAACCGAGAAACCGATTCTGCGCTCCTTGAAAACGCTGTTAATAAGCTTGCTGACCTCCTCAAGAGTCGCCTCACGCATAGTCGTCCTATTGACCAAGCCTACATATATTTCGTATTTGATGAGTTTCTTCTTCTCCATCTAGTCCTCCAGACAATAATGAGCATCGACAAGCTTCTTCGACACCAGCACCTGCTCCTGATTGAATTCCTGCATCAGAATTTGGACCGTCTCCTCAATATCCTCGTCATGCTCATTGTGGATGAAAGTGATCCTGAGGCTGTCCTCAGTCACGAAAGTCCCATCGGCATGGCAATAACCGCCCTCCTGCCTGATAACAGAGAAGCCCAGCTGCATCGCACCAAGTGCCGCGCAAACCCTAGCCATCGCTTCCTCGATATCTGACGGCTGGAACGAGTCTTTGTCCGCAATTCCCAAGTAAAAATCATACTTGTACTGTTTCATGAGAGTATTGTATTAGAAATAAAAGAAGCGGTCAAGAAGACTGCTTCAAGCTATGTCAACATCAAGCCCGGGTGATGATGTTATTCTTATTTTTTAATCATAATATCAGTAGAATATCACAGAGAGCTTCTAGTGCATCTACAGAATTAAGGTATGTCTACTTTCCTCTATAGAAATTCATTATTACCTCGTCATAACCATTAATCTCTTTCTCTTCAATAATTTCTTCCAAGCATCTTCCAGCTGCAGTTAATGCAACATTACCAATTGATATTTGACGTTCCTGACCAGAAATGGAAAATAAGTCATCGAAACCTTCGATTCTGTATTTAATAAAGTTTTGGTCTCGTATATTTAATGCGTATCCATCGCTATCCTGTTTTATTAAGCCCGCTGTTTCTAATTCCAATAATGTTGAATAGTGTATGCCTTGGTCCGAAAAGAACTCTTCATTTCCACTAAATGGTATAATTACACAATCTTCATAGTCATTTTCTTTGCCATCTCTATCAACAAGATGAATTATCACTTTCATGCTGCAAATCTTAGTAAATGCTTCTGCTAATTCTGGGCTTGTCTCAGAAAGTATTCTAGACATATTAAGTGGCGTACTACCAGGGGTTTCGAATTCATTCGCCAAGATTTTCCCCCATATTAACTTCATTTCTTCATTTGAAACAAACTTTGCAGAATCCATATATCTGTCAAGCCATTCATCATTAACCTTTGATTCATCTGAGAAATCTGTACCATCTTTTGCATAATCAATTGCAATGCTCACAATATCACTCTGGTTATTGATTTCCTTAAATTTCTGCCTCACTTGCATTATTGCCATGGCTTTTGTTTCCGGTGAAAGAGCTGATTTCTTTATATCATCAATATAACAATCAACCGCTTTTTTCTTTACTCCGAAGTAAGGAAACAGTTTTGCTAAAAAACTATCCGATTTACTGGCAACCTTATCAAGTTCATTAGATGCAGTCAACAATGTAGTTACCCCATTAATACACATTTTTAATCCTTTCTGTTAATAGCATGTCCATGCTTGATTGTTTAGACTTATCCTATCTAAAGTCTAGATTATCAGTAACCGCTATTAGTACTGTAACATAATTATTGTAAATTATTAATTTCCTAATCTATATACATTAGCGGGGCATCAAATAATAGCCCCGCTATGCATTATATTCCGTTCTAATACTCTAAAAATTTCTATCTAATGGTGGACATGGATCACTTCCATAGCTCATAGTTTTTCTGAATTTACCATTTCTGTCATGAATTCTTAGTTCAACGCAATCTTTTTTAGCATAATCTTTGGCGATATTGATAGCCTCACTCTGCGTAGAGACAATTCTACTAGCTCGAAGATTGTTCTCTCTAACAACAGCCCATGTATCGCCTCTACGAGTAACATATATGTTCTTTGCCATGCTGTTATTTCCTTTCTTTTTTTAAATATAGATTGAAACAGACTGGCAGTATTTGGTATTTTATATATATGAGGATTCAGAACGGAATAATCATTTCCCAATCTGTTTCATAGGAGATGATGAGCGGCAACTCATCATCTCTACTTTTATACTAAGAGTAACATACAAGCCCGTGTAAGTCAACTACATATTGTTATATTAATTCAGGCCAGTACTATATATTGTGTCGTTATAAATGGATAATTGTAACATATACACAACCGTTTTTCTCCCCTACCACTAATTATCTAAATTAGACATTTTGTTAGCTACTCCAGTTATTTCTTATAGAAACAACTGATGAATAGTATTATCCGCAATATACAGCAAAGGAGAGCGAACACTCTACTTTACATATTCTACTCACCATTAATGTCTGATTGTTGGTCGCAGGGGTCTGACCCTCTATTGCAGACTCACTATTCCACTATCGCCCCATAATAATCTACAATCTCATGAAACCCCAAGTTATTCTTCTTAAACTTATTCGACAGTTCAATTACAACAGACACAATTAATAATCCCGTAACACCGCTAATTAACCCCAATATTACACTATCCCATTCTGACATAACCTTAACGCTTTGCATTATCTTAATTAATACTGCATCTAAAATAACCATTGACACCAATCATATAACTATTGATGTCAATGGCTAGAATGCAAATCGTACGTATTTACAGTTTTCTTTAATAGCAGCCCAATCGATTTATATCTGTTATCTACCTACAGACAGCATTGCGACCAAAACCACTTTCGTTATGCGGAGGTGACGAGAATGCGTGCATTGGCTAAGAAGCCACGAAACTATATTTTAAGTATATTGTCATAAAAATCTGCTGCCATCATTTTGGTTCTCTTTTGCAATTTAGTGCTGTTTAGGACTGTCCCCCGTTATAATCTGCATTGATTTTATCAATCATTGATGCATATTTACTTCTTGCGTTATCATCGCCTAATACTATTTCACTGAAAACCTTATCCCCACGCTTTCTCCTCATCACCAGTTCCAGCTGTCTTGATTTTGATGTATTTAATGTGTTGTTTTTCAAAAGCGTATTAGGTCTGGCAGTATCCACATTTATAAAACCTAACGTACAAACAGTATCAGCCACAGCAAAAGAACATTTCACATAGTTTCTTTCGAAATCTTCTTCGACATAAACAGTGCTTTCAAACAAGTTCTTTATATTAGGGAGAACATTAATCTTTCTTCTTACTGAGCCCTTAACAGCCTTTTCTTCTTGTCCAGTCTTAATGAAGTCAAAATCATCTTCCAACAGAGTTTGATCCATGCACTTTAAGAAGAAGTCATTTGCTGACAGTTCTGAATGCACTCCGGTAAGATGCTTATAATTATCAGCACACGCAGAAATTATGTAATAATCTCTGTTTTGGAACGCATCAGAAAACAGTAAATAATCAAACTTAACAAATGTCTTATAAAACATCTCTGCATTGAAAACAATTACATCTCTTGCTCGTGATTTAAAACTTTTTTCAGAATTCATTATTCTCTCCTAAATCGAATAGGGGCTAACAAGTAGCCCCTTTCACACCACCGTGCGTGCCGTTCGGCACACGGCGGTTCAATTCAAATAATAATCCACACAACTGATAAGTCCTCGCCTTGCGAGGACTTCTTTACTTATGAGACGTAGTCCTGTTGTCTTTACGACCGCTCGGTAGTGGCCGCCAAAACCAGCAGACTGTCATGCCATCCACAGTGGTGCTCCTAGTTTACGGAGACCCCAGAAGCGTTTCTCACTTGTTTTCCACTGCTTCCATACCACAATCCTCATTCTAGTCCGAAGGTGTCCATCAATCTTCGTTAGTATGGTCTTCATGCTACCTAT
>JAZUDV010000037.1:0-10975 GCA_045639825.1 Anaerovoracaceae bacterium | reverse complement strand
ACTTCTTGATATCATCGATAGCCAGTGGATCATCAATGCTGTTACGCATACATTCAGCTTCACAATACTTGTGGCAGATTGAGCCGCAAATTAAGTCGGATCGTAGCCATGTCGTTCTGTGAGCCAAGGAGTTGTCACCTTAACTTGTCTTCCTAAGACCGCTTGGCCTCCGACTTCCTCAAGCTCATCAAGAAGGACAATCCATTCCCTGCAATTTGCGGCTCAATCTGCCACAAGTATTGTGAAGCTGAATGTATGCGTAACAGCATTGATGATCCACTGGCTATCGATGATATCAAGAAGTTCATCGCTGAGCAGGATCTCAAGGCTGAGCACAGATACGTTCCACCAATGAATTCATGCACAAGAGAGCCAATCGACAAGAAGGTTGCTATCATCGGTTCAGGTCCTGCAGGACTGGCTTGTGCTTACTTCCTCGCTATCGAAGGATACTCACCAATGGTATTCGAGAAAGAGCAGAAGGTCGGCGGAATGATGATGAATGGTATTCCTAACTTCCGTCTTGAGAAGGACGTTGTTGATGCTGAAATCGCTATTCTCAAGGAGATGGGCGTTCAGTTCACAACAGGAGTTGAGATTGGTAAGGACAAGACCATTCAGGATCTGAGAAATGAAGGCTATGAAGGATTCTTCGTAGCAGTTGGTCTCCAGAACGGTGGCAAGCTCGGCATCCCTGGTGATGATGCTAAGGGCGTTATCTCCGGTGTTGATTACCTCAAGACTGTCAACATGGGCAAGGCTGACAAGCTCTCAGGTAATGTAGTAGTTATCGGCGGTGGTAACATCGCTGCAGATACAGCTCGTACAGCAATCCGTCAGGGCGCTGACAGCGTTACTCTCTACTGCCTCGAGTCATACGACGAGATGCCAATGGGAGAGGAAGACAGAACACTTTGCGAGAACGAGGGCATCAAGATCTGTGCCGGATGGGGACAGACTGAGATTGCTACTAAGAGCGGCAAGGCTTGCGGTATCAAGTTCAAGAAGTGCCTGTCTGTAAAGAACGCAGAGGGCAGATTCGACCCTAAGTTCGATGAGAATGACGTAACAGAGGCTGAGTGTTCAACAGTTCTGTACTGCATCGGACAAAAGGTTGACTGGAAGGAACTCCTGAAAGGAACTAAAGTTGAGTTTAACAAGAACGGTACAGCTATCGCTGACCCTGTAACTCTTCAGACAGCAGAGCCTGATATCTTCGTTGGCGGAGATGCATACACAGGTCAGAAGTTCGTAGTTGACGCTATCGCTACAGGTCGTGAGGGTGCTGTATCACTGCATAGATTCGTTAATGAGGGACAGTCACTGACTATTCACAGAAATACTCGTATCTTCACACCTCTTGATAAGGAGAACGTAGTACTTCCACCTGAATCATTCAAGAAGCCTGCACGTCAGGTAGCTGCAATCGATCCTAAGAAGGCTCTCACTATGAACGACGAGAGACTGTCATTCACAGAGGAGCAGATCAAGGAAGAGGCTTCCCGTTGTCTGACTTGCGGACGTACTGTTGTTGATGCTAACAGATGTCTGGGATGCGGTATCTGTACTACCAAGTGCGAATTTGATGCTATCCATCTTGTACGTAATATGGGCGACGAGTACTCCAAGATGATTCCGGCAGAGGACAAGTTCAAGGCGATTGGACCATATGCTGCTAAGAGAGCAATCAGAATCATCAAGAAGAAAGCATCTAAGAATAACAAGTAGTATCCGAATAGAAAGGAAAGATATGCACGAACTTGGTTTGGTGTCATATGTGGCAAAACAAGTCCAGCAGTTGGCAGAAGAACAACAGCTGACAGAGATTGAATCTGTTACGCTGGAGTTTGGTGAGGTAAGCGGTATTGTACCTCATTATCTGGTTGATTACTGGAACTGGTATAGGAAGAAGATACCTATCCTGGAGACCACAGAATTGAAATACGAAACACTACCTGCAGTAACCTGGTGTAACAGTTGTAAGAAGGAATATCCTACTGTTAAGCACGGTAAGATATGTCCGTACTGCGGTAGCGAAGAGACCTGGCTGCTGAAGGGTCAGGAGATGAATATCAAGGAAATAGTTGCATGCTAACTGCTATAAGCTGAGTAACAGGAGTAGGATTATGTGTCTTTCTAACGTATACAAGGGTGAGGTTAAAGATGAAAAATTGCTGGCTCGAAATATTGCGGATGTTCGCGTTCAGGACGGCAAGATTATTCTTACAGACCTCATGGGCATCAGACAGGAGCTCGATGCCAGCATCCGCAAGGTTGACCTTCTGGAAAACTACATAGTAATAGACTAGTAGGCGATTATTAGTATCAAAAAACCCCCGTATGCATTTGTGCATACGGGGATTTGTATTGTAATAATATACTATTCCATTGAATTGTCTATAAGTGAGAGAGCCTGCTCAATGTAGGTGTTGCTCTCCTGAAGTCTGTCAACTGCATCGTGAACCAGATCAGCAATCTCATCCTCAAAACAATGTGCCAGCTCATGCAGCTCATCGGCGTGATGCTGATTGTGATCGAGCATATATCTGAGCAGGGCAACGGCTTCTTCATGTGAAGAAGCGACCGGATGATGGTGGTCGTGGGAGTGTGTATGAGTATGTGTATGTGTATGTGTATGTTCGTGAGTGTGGTTATCGCTCATTGTTCCCTCCATACAGGTGCATCAAAAAGTTCTTACGACATCATTTTACACTATATTATGCAATATAAACAGACTGAATTAACAGGTTTTAAAAAAGAACACGAAAACTCTGTATTCCGCTGAGAATAAGGGGTTCATTCAATTGACAGAAAGTTATCAGCCCTGTAAAATCATATTAATAGTATAAAGTGAGGCGGTGCATACCCACTCGACGATTTACTGATACAGACGTTATAACCTAGAAGCAAAGATAGGGTGAAAAATATGCGTGATTTAAAACATCTGATTTACTTCGAGGACCTTCTGCAAGAGGCCAATAATGACCTCGTAAGAAAGGGCAAGGAGGAAGGCAAGCTTGCGCTTGGCTATACTTGCTATTTCATGCCTGAGGTACTCCTCGATCTGCCTGGTGCTTTCTCAGTAAGACTGAGAGCTCCAAGATGTACATCTCCGGATATCGCATCTTACTACATGTCAGGCAGAACCTGTCATTACGGCAGATCCCTTATGGAAAGAGCGTTGGAAGGTGGTTACAACTTCATCGATGCACAGCTGGCAACTGAGACTTGCACAGTTACTTGCAGATTTCAGGAGCACCTGGAATACATGGATGATGTAATCAACAATGCCAAATTTGACATTGAATTTACCGATGTTCCTTTCAAAAAGAACGATAACAGTATTGACCATTATGAGAAGCAGTTACAGATTCACGTACTTGACTTCCTGAAAGAGAAATATGGTCTAGATACTTCTGACGCAGCTCTTATGAAAGCTATCGAAGAGCACAACGAAGTATGCAGACTCATTCAGGAAATCGGTGAATACAGAAAACTCGACAATCCGACTATTACAGGATATGAGTTCCAGATTATTAACCTGGTCACAATGGTATGTCCTAAGTACCTCATCATCGACAAGCTGAGAGAGACGGCAGAGGAGATGAAGACTAGAAAGGCTGACGACAAGCCTGGCTACAGGATTAAGGTTGAGCTCGTTGGAGCTGAGAATGATGACCCTGATTTTACCAAGCTGGTTGAGAGCTGCGGAGCACTCGTTGTTGCTGACAGACACTGCTATGGCTCACTTGAGTCAAGACAGCCTATCGAGGTTAAGGAAGGCGAGACTCCACTGAGAGCTATCGCAAGACATTATCTGCTGACCAGCCAGTGCGCAAGATTTATGGAGCAGCAGGAGATGAGAGCACGTAAGAAACATGTTGCAGATATCGCTGATGAATACAAGGCAGATGGTATTATCGTAATCTCCAACAAGTTCTGCGAATACTGGAGCTATGAGAGAATGATCGACACACTGGTTCTCCCTAGAGACTATGGATATCCGGTATGCTCGATTGAGAAGGAGTATATCAACTCCGCTTCCGGTCAGCTGAGAACAAGATTCCAGGCTTTCGTTGAGAGCGTAGAGCTAAAGAAGATCCAGGAGGGCAAGTAAGATGAAGAGATTTGATTTGAAGAAATTAAAAGACCTCGATGTTAAGAAACTTGCCAAAGATTTCTGGTATGGCAAGCCACATGGCGAGAGAAGACTCGGAGACCTGTATATCCCTAAGACAGGTCTGTACAAGCACAGAGAGTGGAGAGGTGTCAAGGACACTATGTACTACTTCAACAATATCTGGCTGTATAACTATGGACATATGGTAACAGACATCCTGAAGTATTCAGGTGGCAACCCTAAGGGGCTGGTTCAGTTCGTTAAGGGAACCATGAGATATAGATGGATGGGTCAGACTTATCTGACAGTAATGCACTGGTTCGACAGATGTCTCGAAGGAATGAGAGACGAAACTCTGAGAGCAACTGCATGGCACTTCAGAGGTATCGTAAGTGCATGTCTGTATCAGATTGTTGAGATGTTCAACAGAGACCTTACACTCGGCGGAGATCCTGAGAAGTGGAGAAAGACCATCGCTCATGACGAGACAGTATGGGGCGGAGTATTCTACGGATTCCCTGATGTAGCTCATATTCCACTGCAGATGATTCCTTACTTCGTAACATGTCACTGCAATAACCATACAGTACTTAACTATATCGACGCAGCACAGGCACTGGGACTCCCTGGAGATCCATGTCCAATGTGTCAGGCAGAGGCAGGTATCTTCCTGCAGGACGATGTTCCTGATTTCTATCCTGCATTCGTTACAACTAATGAGGCATGCGATGGATCGGTAGCAACATCTGTAATTCAGGACTGGATGATCAACAAGCCACTGTTCGCAATGCCACAGCCAATGCAGTTTGACGATGATACCGTACTGGAGAACTGCGCTAAGGAAATCGAAGGCGCTATCAAGTTCACTGAGGAGATGACCGGTGTTAAGTTCGATTGGGAACTGCTCAAGAAGAAGATTCAGGATCAGAACGAACTCCAGAGAAATGAGTGGGAGAAGTGGGACGTTGCAGCTAATACCAGCAGCTATCCTATTAACGGCGTAGGTCAGGCACTTTACAGAATCTTCTATTCGCAGTTCGGCGATATGGATTGCTGGCACGAAACAGATGCCAGAGTTAAGAAGATCATGGATAAGTGCGTTGAGCAGAAGATCAACACATTCCCAATGACTCGCCACAGAGTAATCGCTTGGTCATGCGCACCACTGTACTATTCAGCATGGTGTACATGGGCTTACAACTGCTGGGGTCTCAACACTATCATCAATATGGACTCGCTGATGTTCGATATGGAGATCAGAACAGACAGCTATGAGAACTGCCTGCTCGATATGGCTAAGTATCATGAATGGGCACCTATGAGAAGAATGGCTGTAGGCGGACTGAAGCACATCTTCGAGCTGTGGGAGAACATGGAGAAGTTCAACTGCGATATGGTTATGATGTATGACCAGATCAAGTGCAAGGGAATGCAGGGCGTTGTAGGACTCTTCGAAGATGAGTTCAGAGCTCGTAACATTCATGCAATCTGGATGCCACACGCACTTCCTGACAAGAGAGATGTATCCAGAGCTGAGATCAGAAAGATTATCAACGACTACATGTTCACGGTAATGGGCGAGGAGCCACTTGATCCATCACTGCTCGAATTTGACGATTCTAACAGCTGGTAGGAAAGGAGGCCGATTATGAAGAAAAAGCAAAAGAAACAGAGCAAAGCATTAAAGGTTCTGGGCAAAACAGTCGGCGCTCTTGCCGTTGCATATGCAGGACTGTTCACAGTATTCTATCTGGACCTTGATGGCAAACTGCTGTACTACGTAGTAGAACCATTCATGCAGAAGAGATTTGACAATATGGAGAGAAGAGATCCTCTGTCAGTTCCTTACGATCAGATTAATACAGAATACATGAAGAGAAAATAATAAAAGGACTAATTAAGACCGATGAAGAAAGAATTTAAAGCCGAGTCCCAGCGTCTGCTGGACATGATGATTAACTCAATATACACGCACAAGGAGATATTTCTGAGAGAGATTATCTCCAATGCTTCCGATGCAATCGATAAGATGTGCTATCTGGCTCTGACAGATAACACGATAGGTGAGAGCCGCAGTGATTATGAGATCATCATTACACTGGACAAGGAGAACAGAACTCTGACAGTCAGCGACAATGGTATAGGTATGAATCAGGACGATCTTGAGACCAATCTCGGAACTATCGCTTTCAGTGGATCCAAGCAGTTCACTGAACAAATGGACGAGGGCAAGGCAGAAGAGGTCGATATCATCGGTCAATTCGGAGTAGGATTCTATTCCGCTTTCATGGTAGCCGACAAGGTTGAGGTCGTGTCCAGAAAATACGGCGAAGACATGGCATACAGATGGGAATCTGAAGGTGCCGGCGGCTACAACATCGAAGAATCTACAAGAGAAGGCCACGGAACGGATGTCATCATGCACATCCGTCCCGATGGCGAAGAAGCCGATGAATTCAGCAAGTATATTCGTGAATACACCATATACAAGCTGATTAAGAAGTATTCGGATTACATCAGGTTCCCGATTAAGATGCTGATGCCTCATCCATATGTTAAGGAGGGATCGGATCCTAAGGACCCTGAATACGAAGAAGTATTCGAGTATGAAGTATTCAACTCGATGATTCCTCTGTGGCAACGCAAGAAGGGTGAAGTAGAACAGGAAGAGTATGACGAGTTCTACAAGCAGCAGTTCCAAGACAACCTGGCACCGCTGGAGACAATGACTGTATCAGTTGAGGGACTTGTCAGCTATGATGCGCTGATGTTCATTCCTGAGATGATACCTGAAAAGTACTACTCGGATGAATACAGAGGAGGATTGCAGCTCTATAGCTCCGGAGTTCTTATTATGGAGAACTGCGAAGACCTGTTGCCTAACTATTTCAACTTCGTAAGGGGTGTTGTTGATTCACCTGATCTGTCACTTAACATCTCGAGAGAGATGCTGCAGCATGACAGACAGCTCAAGCTCATTGCAAGCAACCTCGAGAAGAAGATCCGTTCCAAGCTGGAAGACCTGCTCCGCAACGATCGCGAGAAGTACGAGAAATTCTACAAGGGATTTGGCAGACAGCTCAAGATATGCGCTCTCGATAATTACGGAAGAGATAAGGAGCATTTGCAGGATTTCCTGATGTTCTACAGTTCAACTGAGGAACAGCTCGTTACGCTCGATGAGTATGTTGCCAGAATGAAGGAAGATCAGAAATACATCTACTATGCAAGCGGCAGGAGCCTCGAAGCGGTAGACAAGATGCCACAGACAGAAATCCTCAAGGATAAGGGCATTGAGATATTGTACTTCACAGACAGCACTGATGAATTTATTCCGGATACATTCAGATTCTTCAAGGAGAAACAGTTCCGTTCTGTTATCGACGGAGATCTGGAGCTGGAAGATACGAGAGATGAGAAACAGACAGAGATGTTCAAGGGGGCTTTCGAGTTCGTAAAGGAAGCTCTTGGGGACAAAGTTGATGAAGTCAAGGCGAGCACCAAGCTCAAAACTCATCCGGTATGTCTGTCGAGCGGCGAGGGAGTCACCTTCGAGATGGAGAAGTATTTCACTGCGGTTAATCCCGAACTGGGGGTTAAGGCTAAGAGGATACTGGAGCTCAATGTAGATCACGCAGCATTCAGAGCTCTCGAGAAATACCGTAAGGATGATCCTGAACGTGCTAAGAAGATGTGCGAGGTGCTGTTCAATCAGGCACTTCTCATTGCCGGACTTCCAATAGATAATCCATCGGACTACACAGATCTCATCTGTACATTCTTCGAATAATTGGAAGGAATAGCTATGGGAGATAATACTAAAATTCTGACTGTTGCAGGCAAGGGTGGAGTAGGAAAGACTTCAATATCCGCAGCAATGGTAAGAATACTTGCAGAGACCTATCCGGATGCCAGAATTCTGGCAATCGATGCGGACCCTGCAATCGGACTTACTACTGCATTGGGAGTTGAACCTACGGATACTCTGGATGGCATCCGTAAGAAGATCGTTAACAGCGTTGAAGATGGCAGACCCAAGGAAGCCATCGAGATGCTGAACGAGGCAAGATTCAGGATATTCGATACTATGCTGGAGGAGAGCAAGTTCTCATTCCTGGCTATCGGTAGACCTGAGGCTGCCGGATGTTACTGCAAGGTCAATGCATATCTTAAGGAAGTCATAAGCCTCCTGGCTAACGACTTCGACTATGTCGTAATCGACGGAGAGGCGGGCATCGAACAGATTAACCGCCGCGTAATGGAAAAAGTTACGCACCTCTTCCTGATTACTGACCCCAGCCGTAAAGGCTGCAAGGTAGTGGACACTATCAAAGAGGTTGCTGATGAACTTGTCATGTATGACAAGTGCGGAGTCATCGTCAATCGTGTCAAAGAAGAGTCCATTCCTTATGTTAAGGTTGAAGCAGCTGAAATCCTGTCTTACATTCCTGATGACAGGACTCATGCTGACAACGATATAATGGGCATCAGCGTATTCGACTTGCCGGAGGATTCACCGGTAATGATCGGAACTCGCCAAGCCCTCACCACAATGCAACTAATATAATTTCACATATATCGGTTGAAGGGAGGTAGAGCAATTTGAAAGACTTGAAGCATCTAATTTACTTCGAGAACCTTCTGGACAATGCAGACAACGAGCTGGTTGAACAGGCTAAGAAGGATGGCAAGCTGGTTATGGGCTATACCTGCTATCACATTCCTGAAGTACTGCTCAACGTAGACAACTGCGTTTCAGTAAGACTGAGAGCACCTAGAACAGGATCAATCGACATCGCAACTTACTACATGTCGAACTACACCTGCGAATACTCACGTGCACTCGTTGAAAGAAGTATCGAGGGAGGATTCCAGTTTCTGGATGGACTTGCAGGCGTTGATGCGTGCTCAATGATGAACAGATTCTATGAGCATTATGAAATCCTCAAGTGCAACAATAATGAGAAGTGCTTCGTAACACACCTGGATGTTCCTTACAAGACAGAGAGTTTCTCATATACCCATATGGAGAAGCAGCTGCAGGTAAGACTCCTTGATGTTATGAAGGAGACGTATGGAGTTGATGTCAGCGACGCAGCTATCAGAAAGGCTGTTGCTGAGCACAACGAAGTATGTCAGATCATGCAGGAGATCAGCGAGATGAGAAAGGCTGAGAACCCTGTAATCACAGGATACGAATTTCACGTACTGAACATCGTAACTTATACTTGCCCTAAGTACCTCATTCTTCCTTATCTCAGGGAGACTCTTGAGGAACTCAAGACAAGAAAACCTGACGAGAAACTGCCACGTGCGAGAGTCGGCATCGTAGGCTCCGAGATTGATGACCCAGAGTTCACCAAGATGATCGAGGAAGCCGGCGCAAGAGTAGTATTCGACAGACACTGCTTTGGCTCTATCCCTGGCAGAGAAGTTATTCAGTTGAATGACGATGAACCGGCACTGCCACAGATCGTTCGCCACTATATGGATACATCCGAGTGTGCACGTTACATCGCAGACAACAAGGTTCAGCAGAGAAGAGACACTGCCGACAGACTGATGAAGGAGTTCAATGCAGACGGACTCATCTATGAGCAGATGAAGTACTGCGACTTCTGGGGATTCGAAGGAGCCCTCGTCAGCCACATCATGGCAGAAGAATATGGATGGCCTGTACTGTCAATCGACAGATTGTACAATGCTAAGGGCTCCGGCCAGCTGAGAACAAGATTCCAGGCATTCATCGAATCACTTGAAATTAAGAAGATCCAGAAAGGAGGCAAGAAATAATGGTATTAAGTACTGAAATTTTAGGCATCAAGAATGCCCTTGCCGAGAAGAAGGAACTCAAAGCCAAGAAGGCTGCTAAGCTTGCTTATCCTAACCCTAAATTCTTCAAGATGCATGACCACATGAATTGGAAGAAACAGGGCGAGAACCTGATGGAGGTCGTAGGTATCTGCACTGAGATGTGGAAGGAAGCAGACCACAAGGCTTTCTGGAAGCTCCAGCTTGACAGAACCAAAAACGACTTCGAAAGAGTTGCTCTTGAAATCAAGCAGGCAATGGAAATGACACCGGAAGAGCGCAAGGATGTGTTCCTGAACGGTGAGAAGACACTTGGTAAGCTCTACAGAAAGGGCGATATGGCCACAGTACGTAGAGAGTGGAAAGGTGCTTACGACACAGCTTACGATTTTTATGAGTGGTTAAGAATGTGGGGTATGCTCCTCGGAACATTCTCCAAGGACATCGTTCCTGCTCTTAATTCCGCACTGCATTACAGATGGATGATCTCATACTTCTGCTGCATCGGATTCATGGACAAGAACACATTTGGACAGAAGGGCGCTGCTCTTAAGATGTCACACCTGATGACATTCGATATCTTCCGTTATGTAGCTGAGAACTTGGTATTCCTCGCTAAGTGCGACAAGAAGAACGGTAACTCAGATCTTAACAAGAAGGTTGTACTCTTCGACGAGATGACAATGGGACAGATCATGGCAGGATTCCCTGACCTGATCGGTATCCCTTATCAGCTGATGCCTGTATTCCTGGTATCCGAGATCGACCAGCTGACTTGCGTTCCATATATCGACGCAGTTGAGTCATTCGGACTTCCTGCAGATACTTGCCCTGTACCATCATCAGAGTGCGGCGCACTGGTTATTGATGCACTTCCACATATGGGAAGCTGCTTCATCTCCAGCTCAATGCCTTGCGATGGCTCAGTAATGGCTTCAGAGTATATGTCAAGAAGATTCCCGGATCTGCCGGTTTATCACCTGACTTTCCCTGTAAGATACGAATACGAAGAAACTACAGCTGATGCAGTTGAAGATATCAAGG
>JAZUDV010000036.1:0-11162 GCA_045639825.1 Anaerovoracaceae bacterium | reverse complement strand
AGGATGGCAAGGAAATCCCTAAGATGAAGATTTCCGAGAACATCGAGAAGATCACCAATCCGGGATTCAAGAAGGTCGTAAGATTCTTCGACAAAGAAACCGGCAAGGCAATGGCAGACGTTATCATGCTGCATGACGAAGAAGTTCCGGGCGGCGATCCATATGCGATCTTTGACCCTAACGCAGTATGGAAGAAGAAATACCTTGAGAACTACGAGGCGAAGGGACTCCTCGTTCAGATCTTCGATAAGGGCAAATGCGTTTACGAGAGCCCTTCCATCGAGGGGATTCGCAGGACCTGCACAGGACAGATCGACACTCTCTGGGGTTCAGTCCTCAGATTCGAAAACCCACAAATCTACTATGTAGACCTCTCCGAGCAGCTATGGAACCTCAAGACCATCCTGCTCAACCGCTACGACGGCTAATCGGGGACACAGCTCATTAGCCCCTTTTGGGGATGTAAAGGTTGCGACAGGTGTGTGGAACGAAGATAAGCGAGCCGTGGCGGTGATCCACGTAAAAAGCACTCGTTAAAAAGAAACGATAAAACAACAAACAATTTCGCACTGGCTGCATAGTTCAGCCCCGCGTGTCAGCCTTAGTTCCTCTGCAGGCTAAGGACCTGGCATCATTTATGCAGAACCCCTTGGCGTGAGCTCCCGGTAGCGACAAGGAACTTACGGGATAGCCGTGTGTAAGTCTGTTGTGTGACGTGCACATTGGCAAAATCAAATACACAAATGCGCTCGGAGAAAGTCTTCCGGAAATGCTCTTGGACGCGGGTTCGACTCCCGCCATCTCCACCATTTATTATGTGAGGTACATATGAAGAAGAGATTATTGGCAATCACATTGGTTATCGCTTCAGTAATGTTAGCAGGATGTCAGCTTGATACTTCGCAGCTCGCATCATCAGTTACTATACCGGTTCCAAATGTAATAGGTATGTCCTTGGAGGATGCAACTACAGAACTAACTTCACAGGGACTGACGATTGGAGATACCAGATACGAAGATTCCGACAAGGCCAAGGACACGGTAATTCTTTCAGATCCGCTGCCGGGAACAAGCGTTGAGGGTAGCAGTAAGATTAACCTCATCCTATCATCCGGATCCCAGAAAGAACGTGCTCTTGTTGTAAAGGTGCCGGTGCCTGACAGCAGTGACGCAATCGAGTTTACTGTATATATCGATGGCGAACAGGATAGTTCATATACCAAGACCGTTGATCCAACAGCAACAAGCATTGTTACTTATAAATTCAAAGGTACAACCGGCAAGACAAAAGTCGCAATCAAATCCAATGATCAGCCATACAAGTCTTACACTCTGGACTTTGATAAAGGCCGTGTAACAGAGGATTCTGAATCATAATCCCAAGCAATAGAATACTTATGGAAATCAGAGATCTTTACGATATAAACAGAAATAAGATTGGACAGATCGAGAGATCCGCTACAATAGGCAGAGAAGGCTATGTATTGATAGTCTTCGTCTGCCTTTTCAATTCCCGCGGAGAAATGCTCATCCAAAAGCGTAGCAATCTCAAGAAGAAATTCGGTGGATTTTGGGACGTAACCGCAGGTGGTGGCGTGCTCGCAGGCGAAGATACTCAGACAGCTGCAAGCCGTGAGCTATTCGAAGAGATGGGTATTCGTATGGATTTCACAGGCATACGTCCTGCCCTCACCTGGAACCTTCGAAACATATTCGAAGACATATATATTGCGAACACAGATGTTGACCTATCCTCGCTGGTACTTCAAGAAGGTGAAGTCGACGATGCCAGATGGGCATCCTGTGAAGAAATACTGGACATGATCAAAGGCGGCGGCTTTGTAGACTGTCCACCCGGTCTGATTCAATTATTATTTGAAATGAATGAACGCAGCGACTGGTAAATGCAACAAAAGAACAAGCGAACCCTTTGATCTGGGTTCGCTTTTATAATGCGTTTGATTCAGCAATGTCAACTTTAAGCCCGGGATGAATGTGACCTATGTCAATGTTAAGCCCGGGATGATATTGACCTAGAAGCCGAATGATGGGATTACTACCAATAACAGATAGCCGATTGCTGTCCAGATGATGTATTTTGGTCTGGTGAAGATGGCTACGAATTCTCTGATGAGTGCGCTTGGCCAATAATACCATGCGACCGGCGCACCGATACCTATACACTTCATCTTGAGCTTCTCCGCATAGAGCAGACATCTGTACACGTGATAGTTGCTGGATACCAAAGCGATATGCGGCTTCTTGTAGCTGGCGATTGTGCCGTCAGCCTTAGATGCAACCATACGCTCATCTATATATTTCTTGCAGTTCTTAAGATTCTCCATTGTGGTTGTCGACTTGTCTTCCATATAGATGGCCGACTCAGGAATGCCGTGTTCAAGCATGTAGTCATGCATAGCCTTGGCCTCAGACACAGTCTCGTCGGAGCCGCGACCACCGCTGGGAATGAGGATTGGTTTGGTCTTGGCCTTGTTGTAGACCTGGATGGCTTTGTCGATACGAGCCGCCAGCAGAGGGGATACCACTTTGCCATCCAGCAGGCCACAGCCGTGAATGATGACATAATCGTACTGGATCGATTGCGGTATGTACTGAATGTAGATGTTGTACAGGACGAACATCAGCATCAGCGAGCTGAAGTAGAACACGGACAGCCCGATGAAAATGACGATGCTGCTCACCTTGTCGCCCATCGTGTAGATCGAGCTGCTAAACAGAAAGCTGAACCACGCCAGCTCACCTATTGCGACGAAGATGCCGAGCAGGAGCGACAGCATATTGGCGGCCGAACGGCCTTCCAGACGTATCATCTCTATGCCATTCTTGATCAGCATGAATGGGACGAAGAGCAGTGCTACGAATATTATCAGGCCGAATGCCACCATCACCTGCGGCATACTATCGCCTGTAGCTGCAGCAATTGTCATTAACGTGAAGAACAGCGCCGCCATCAGGGCGAACGCGTTCTTGAACCTCTGCGGCTTCCAGAAAGTGAGTATTATTACCACCACCCACGAGATAATCGCAAATGGTGAAACCATTTTAAGATAAACTATTGCTGAATTCATTTCTATACGTGATTAAAATCTATTGAAAAGCCTGTCCCCAATTAGCCATTTGGCTAAAATGGGTTGACCCCAATTAGCCTTCTGAGGCAATGTCAATATTAAGCCCGGGATAATATTGACATGAGGTAGTGGCCGGTGTAGGAGTTTGGGTTGGCGGCCACTTCTTCAGGGGTGCCTGTTGCGATGATGGTGCCGCCATCGTCTCCACCCTCCGGTCCGAAATCGATGATGTGATCGGCCTGCTTGATAACATCAAGGTTGTGCTCAATAACTACTACTGTGTTGCCTTCATCTACAAGACGGTTGAGAACGTAGAGCAGCTTCTCAACATCTGCGAAGTGCAGGCCTGTTGTCGGCTCATCGAGGATGTATAATGTCTTACCTGTGCTGCGTTTGGAGAGCTCAGTAGCCAGCTTGATACGCTGAGCCTCACCACCGGACAGCTGTGTTGATGGCTGACCAAGGCTGATGTAACCAAGACCTACATCATCGAGGGTTTTGAGATATCTCATGATGCTAGGCTGATTCTCGAAGAACGGAACAGCCTCGGCAACTGTCATTGCGAGCACCTCTGAAATATTTTTGCCTTTGTATTTAACCTCAAGGGTTTCGTGATTGTATCTTGCTCCGCCGCAAACCTCGCATGGCACGAATACATCAGGTAGGAAGTTCATTTCTACCTTGATAATGCCGTCACCATTGCAGTGCTCGCAGCGACCACCCTTAACATTGAAAGAGAATCTTCCCTGATTGTATCCCCTAACCTTGGCCTCAGGCATTTCTGCGAAGAGATTACGGATATGAGTAAACATTCCTGTATAAGTTGCAGGATTGGATCTCGGTGTCTTGCCGATTGGAGACTGGTCGATGTTTATAACCTTGTCGAAGTTCTCAACACCAAGTATTTCCTTATGCTTACCCGCCTTGAGCTGAGAATGATTGGTAATGCGTGAAACACCCTTGTAAAGAATTTCGTTAACAAGGGATGATTTGCCGGAACCGGAAACACCCGTTACCAGTACCAGTTCACCTGCAGGAATCTTGACATCAACATTCTTGAGGTTGTTCTCTGCAGCGCCCTTGATCTCGAGGAACTTGCCATTGCCTTTGCGGCGGACAGCAGGCACCTCAATCTTGCGGGCGCCGGACAGGAACTGACCTGTGATTGACTCCTTGCAATTTTTAATATCTTCAATTGTACCCTGAGCAACTAATTTACCACCATTAATGCCGGCGCCCGGACCGATATCCACAATATGGTCCGCCGCGTACATTGTATCCTCATCATGCTCAACGATAATAAGTGTATTACCCATGTCAGTGAGGTTACGGAGTGCTGCCAGAAGCTTGTCGTTATCTCTTTGATGCAATCCGATTGATGGCTCATCCAGGATATACAATACTCCGACAAGTCCGGAACCAATCTGCGTTGCCAGACGGATTCTCTGAGACTCACCGCCGGAAAGAGTGCCTGCAGCTCTATCGAGAGTCAGGTAGCCAAGGCCTACATTCTTAAGGAAGCTGAGTCTCAGCCTGATCTCCTTGGTAACCATGGCACTGATCTTCTTATCTCTATCTGAGAGCTCATTTTCAAGATTCTCGAAGAAGTCAATCGCCTTAACAACAGACATCTCAGTAATCTCGATAATATTCTTGCCACCGACAGTAACAGCCAGTACTTCCGGCTTGAGCTTCTTGCCATGACAGCACGGACACTCATCCTCAGTCATCATGTCGGTGATTTTCTCTTTAATATAGTCGGAATTGGTCTCGCCCCATCTCCTCTCGAGGTTAGGAATAATACCCTCGAAAGTATGATTCATATGCGAAACCCTTCCGGACTTACTCTCGTATATATACTTTAACTTGCGCTCGCCCGTTCCGTGCAGCAATTCGTCAATGAATTTTGGCGGCAGATCCTTGTAAGGCACGCTGAGATCTGTTCCGTGATCAATAGCCAGCTGATTGAGCATATGCCTGTACCAACCCATAGCATCGAGCGTCGCAAAGACATTACCCATAGCTCCATCGAGGATACTCTTGTTAGGATCCGTTACAACAGCATCATCAGTAATTCTCAGTGTAAAACCGAGTCCACTGCAGTTCTCACAAGCTCCGTATGGCGCATTGAACGAGAACATGCGAGGTTCCATTTCCGTCATGCTGACACCATGTTCAGGACATGCGAGCAGAGTTGAATGTGTAGCCTCTTCGCCGGCAGTTCCTTCCTTGTTATCGAACCTGACATTGCAGATGCCCTCACCTTCCTTGACTGCGAGCTCAACAGCCTCTGCAATACGGCTGCGGTTATCAGCACGGATTACAATTCTATCTACAACAATCTCAATGGTGTGCTTGTTGTTCTTGGCGAGAAGAATCTCGTCCTCATCCACTCGCTTCATCTCGCCGTCCACGCGAACTCTCATATAGCCGTCACGCTTGATGCGGTCAAGGACTCCCTTGTGCTCGCCCTTGCGGCCGCGAATGACCGGCGCAAGAACAGTAACTCGGGTATCCTCACCATGAGCCTGAATACTATCTATAATGCTATCTATTGACTGACTGCTGATCTCGCGGCCGCACACCGGGCAGTGCGGCACGCCAATACGTGCGTACATCAGACGCAGATAGTCATATATCTCAGTTACGGTTCCAACCGTTGAACGAGGATTCTTATTGGTAGTCTTCTGATCGATACTGATCGCAGGAGACAATCCCTCGATAAGCTGAACATCCGGCTTCTTCATCAGCCCCAGAAACTGACGCGCATAGGACGACAGCGACTCAACGTACTTCTTCTGACCCTCCGCATATATCGTATCGAAGGCAAGTGAAGATTTGCCCGAACCTGAGAGTCCGGTCAGAACCACCATTTTATCTCTTGGTATCGTCACATCGATACCCTTCAAATTGTGCTCTCTGGCACCTTTAATAACTATGTTCTTCTCCATAACCACTATTGTAGAATATACTTTTTTTAATGTAAACAGTAAAAATCCCGATTCGTTGAATCGGGATTTTGTTTGCGAAATTATTTAACTAAGAAAGAACAATCTTTAAGAAAAAGGTTTGCATTCGGAAGATTTCTCTTCCTCTTGACACCTACAGTATAACGCCCCATTGTGACGCAATTGTTGTTTGTATGTGAAGGAATCGTCACATATGACTTCACAATTCTCTTTGATAGATGAATTCGCGTGAGAGGGTCTGTCCCCTTTCTGCAATTTGGTCAAAGGGGTCTGACCCTCTGTTGCATTGCTATAGGAGCTTGGCGTCCTTGAGAGTGATATATGTCTGACCGTCCAGGTCATACAAACCGAATGTTCCTTGCACAGTTATTTCACTACCATCCTCAGGATAGTCGTCAGGATACTTTTTATTGCCCGCCAGCTGGAATTCCAGACCCTGCTGACAGCAAGCTGTCGCATCTGCGATGATGCAAGCGAAGTAATACTCTCCAACTGATTCATCGAAGAACTTTGCGAACTGACCCTGCATCTTTACGGTTTTGCCAACATAATCGTCAGGAACAGTTACCATATTGCTTACTTCAGAGTAAACCATTGTGCTGCTCAGTTCTGTCAGATCTACATCTACGCCGGACGCACTTGTATCTGCACCTGTATCTGAGCCGGAGCCGCCACAGCCGGCAAGGAATATTGTCATCACTACTACCAGGAGTAATGTTATTATCTTTCTCATATTAGTTTTCATTAGTTCCTACCTCCCGAAAATCTTCCAACTATCACGAATACAATGAACATCAGTATATCGATTGCTACGATTGTTGATCCAACCGGCGTGCCTGCCAGAATCGAAATCAGGATTCCGATCAGGGAACACACTGCGGACAGAACAGCCGAGCAAATTGTTACTGATTTGAAGCTCTTGAACACTCTCATTGCAGACAGTGCCGGGAATATAACGAGAGCAGATATCAGCAGCGATCCTACAAGATTCATTGCCAGAACGATAATTACTGCAATGATTATCGCAATCAGCAGATTGTAAAGTTTGGTTTTGGTGCCGGTCGCCTGTGCAAATGACTCGTCGAATGTTACGCAGAATATCTTGTTATAGAAGAATATGAATGCGAGCACAACGAGAACCGACATGATTGCACATATCCATACTTCTGCTGCGGTCAGCGTGAGTATTGATGTCGAACCGAACAGTGTTGAGCAAACATCTCCCGACAGATTCGAAGATGATGAGAAAATGTTCATCAGCAGATATCCTATAGCCAGTGCGCCTACAGAAATCATCGCAACCGAAGCATCTCCGTTAATCTTGGAATTCTGACCTGCACACAGAAGAATAACTGCACAGATAATAGTTATCGACATGATGAGCAGCATTTCATTGGTCAGTCCAACAACTGCTGCAACCGCCATTGCTCCGAATGCCACGTGTGAGAGTCCGTCACCGATCAGTGAGAATCTCTTAAGTACAAGAGTGACACCAAGAAGTGATGAGCACAGCGAGATGAGCACTCCTACGATCAACGCATACCTTGCAAAAGGATATTCCATGTACAGTGCTAATTTGCTTAGTAATTCCATTACTGCTCACCTCCTCTTGCAAACTGCTTGTATGCATCGCTGGCAAGGTATTCCTCTTTCGTTCCGAAGAATATCGGCTTACCAATTCTCAGAATATGGCTCGCATAGTCAATTGTTGCATCGATATCATGGGAAATCATTATTACTGTGATTCCCTCATCATTCAGCGACTTGATCAGTGCGTACATTTCTGCGGTAACGAGCGGATCCAGTCCGGAAACCGGCTCGTCGAGCAGCAATATCTTCTTAGTTGCGCACTGGGCCCTTGCCAGCAGAACTCTCTGCTGCTGACCACCCGAGAGCTCTCTGTAGCAGCGATTACGAAGATGAGCAATACCCATCCTCTCGATTTTCTCAGTTGCCAGCTCCTTATCTTCCTTGGAATAGAATGGCTTGATACCACATCTTCCCTGACATCCGGAAAGAACGATTTCCCATACAGTTGCAGGGAAATCTCTCTGAACTACAGTCTGCTGTGGCAGATAGCCTATCTCATTCTGCTTCAAGCCTTCGCCTGTGATAATCTCGCCGCTCATCGGATCCTGCAGCCCGAGCAAAGTTCTCATAAGAGTGGATTTGCCTGAACCATTCTCTCCGACAATGCACAGATAATCACCTTCGTCGATTGCGAAGTTTAAGTTATTTATTATTTCATTTCCGTCGTAACCAAGACATAGATTGCGACATTCTAACTGTGCCACTTTAGCGCCTCCCTATTTCAGAGCAGAGCTCAGTACTTCTAAGTTCTTCTCCATTATTGATAAATAATCAGCTCCACCATCTACATCCTCAGATGTTATGGACTGCATTGAATCCATTGCGGCAATCTCTGCCGACTGCTTCTTGCTAGTCTGAACAATAGTCTCAGCAATTGAATGATCTGTACCCTCCAATGTCAGTACTGTATTCAAGCCGAGTTCGTCAACCTTGTTAGCAAGGAAGGCGATAGTTTCAAAGCTTGCCTCGCTCTCTGCAGAGCATCCCAGGAATGCTGCAAAGTATTTCAGGTCATAGTCATCAACCATATATCTGAACGGGAATCTGTCTCCGAATAGGATAGTCTTGTTCTTAGCTGCGTCAACAGCCTCCTGATACTTGCCATCAAGTTCATTCAGCTTAGCGATATATGCCTCTGCGTTAGCTGCATATGTCTCCGCATTCTCAGGATTAGCCTTAGCCAGTGCCTCTTCAATTGCCTTGCAGAGTGTTGATGCATTCTTCAGTGACAGCCATACGTGCTCGTCATACTCAGGACCTTCCTCGTCCTCGTGTTCCTCAGCCTCTTCGCCATCGTGCTCATGCTCTTCTTCAGCCTGCATGCCCTCTACGGCCTCCTCAACCTTGGCCTTGCCTCCGAGCGCATCCATAAGATTAACAACAACCATATCCTTGTTAACAGCCTCCTTGAGCGCGTCTTCGACCCACTCATCCGATTCGCCACCAACATAGATGAACACATCGCAAGTTGAGATCTTCACGATGTCGTCAGCGGACGGCTGGAAGCTGTGCAGATCTACGCCGCTGTTCAAGAGCATAGTAATATCTGCATCGGTATCTCCGATGATATTCCTTGTCCAATCGTATTCAGGGAAGATAGTTGTTACTACTGAAAAATCTGATGCATCACTTGGCGCAGGCTCCTCAGAACCGCATGCTGCCAGACAGCCCACGAGCATTACAAGAATTAAAACTAATGATAATTTCTTCTTCATATTATTAAACCTCCATTTTTTGCACACTAAAAGCGACCCTATGTCGCTCCTTCATTTGCAAATTATTCTAAATGGAGAGTTTAACTCTGCGGGCAAATAAAGATTGTTTGAGATCGATATCTCTATCGTAGAAAAGATTGATTAATAGAACCAGAGCAAAAGTTGTAATCGCCGCACCAACTGCACCTACAGCAGCAACAGTCTTAAGAGTGCTCTCGCACATACTGATCTGATAGCAGATAGGGCACTTGTCGCCACAGCAATCATGGTTAGCTTCTTTAACTACAAAGAAAGCCGAAAAGGCAATAGAAAACGACAGCATAGCAACCAGTATTAATGCTACCCTGCGACTGCGCTTCATCGTCTTTCCTCCTTTGCTCATTAATACACATATTATAAAACAATTACTGTGTTATTTCACTATATTTTCTGTGAAGTAATCGACATATAATAAAACCTCCATTGAATGGAGGCTTGGATATGTTTGTTAAACCTGCGGTTCGTCTTCACAGTTAATTAGCTTTTGCCTAACGCTAGTGTACTCCTCTACAGTAATATTAAGAGCTTTGCAGGCCTCCTCTAAAGAGAACTCCGTCGAGGTCATTAACGCATCAACGCCTTCTGCGCGTCCTTCTGTAAGACCATCCAATCTCATTGCTTCCTTAATCTCGTCTTCGTTGTATTCAGTAAGCCACATATCAGTCACCCCCGATTTATGTTTACGGAGATATTGTACCATACAATCGTTATTAATGCACCAATTTACAGCTTCGCCTATTGCCTCTGCAAACTCCATGCATAAAGGCATCTGACAATTTGAGAAGTGTCTTATCCGGTGCATCTGCTTTGCCATTATAAAACACGTAGTATCAGCGTGTTTATGCTATATTTCTGGAATATGTCCATTAAGTGATTTCAATTTCTTCTTAATTGTGTCTCTAGCAGGTTTAATGTGAGCATCATAACTAATCAACTCTTGAATTATAACTTCTAAAAATGGAACCAATAAACTATCCTCTGATGATAAGTCGATAGTATCAAAAAGCTCCTTCTTCCTTGTCTCGTCCTTTTGATATATATAATCTTCATGTCTTAACAATTCAAAAAATGTATTCTCGGAAAGTTCCACAAAATCGTCTTCTATTGTATCTGACAAATAGTACCAGTCTACTAATTCGTTTGTTAAATCTTCATTTATTCCATATTCCTTAACATCGTTCAGTTTTCTATTAATCACATACAGTTTCTGCCTAAGTAGTTTATTAATATTTGATAGAACCTTGTAATCTGATGTAAGTCTGTGCAATTCATACTCTCTATTATTAGCCAAAAAATATAATGGAATACCAGCGAACATTCCACCGCCAATAGATACCAACACATTCTGTAACCACGAACAATCTGTAATTAAAGCAACAAGCATTAATAATGCAGCACATATTGCAATAACCATCATATATATTTGAGGCGTTGCTAGTTCTTTTTTAAGCTTATTCTTGATCATAAATGATTTCCTCCCGATTGCCTTCTGATATGAAACGCCATCTCAGGCTTAATATTGACTTGGTATATGTCTATGTCAACTTTAAGCCCGGGATGATATTGACATATAAGTAATACGAGAGAATCGGCGAACCGATTCTCTCGTACATTAGTGATTAATTTAAGTCTATAAGGTTAATTATTTAGCCTTGCAGTACTTAACTGTGCAGTATGCACCATAGTAAGTCTTACCGTCTTCTACAGCGTAAGCTCTGATCTTGAAGCAGTACTTCTTACCCTTCTTCAGGTTCTTGATT
>JAZUDV010000035.1:0-25203 GCA_045639825.1 Anaerovoracaceae bacterium | reverse complement strand
CCATTGAGAAATTGAAGTACCAAGCAGGTCCGAAGAAGCACATAGTCTTGCCGGATGCGAACATCTGAGCAGTGTGTGCATCGCCCCAGATACCAGTCTCGTCAACGATAGTGTAATCGTTCTTAGCATAATTCTCAGTCTGAGCAATCCAGCTCTCGATAGCTGCTGGCATTGTCAGGTTGCCGTCTGCGTCAACCCATGCAGATTCTGCATTGTTAGAGAATACTCTGTAAGTTGATGCGAAAGAACCAGTCATGTAGTAACCCTTAGCCTTAGCGTCCTTAGCTACTGCATCGAACTTAGTCCAATCTGAAAGAGCTTCCTGAACCTTCTCAGGATCATCTGTTCCGAGAACGTCCTTAGCGATTGATCTTCTGTAGATCAGAGCTGATGGGCAGCACTGGAAGGATACACCCTTGAGTGTTCCGTTAGCGTCTGTTGCTGCATCAACTGTGTACTGATAGCTGTTGGAAGTATCTGTTACGCCGATAGCACTAACGTCTGTAGTATAGTCGGAGTTAACGTACTTAGCAATGTAGTCAGCCTCAGCAAGGAACATATCAACCTTGTTCTCTGCATCTGCGTCTGCGTTAGCCTCGAGAGCTGCATCCAGCTTCTGCTGATAAACGCCGCCGTCACTTGGGTTGATAATCCAGTTAACTGTGATACCTTCCGGAACTTCATAATACTTCTCGAAGAATCCCTTGAACTCCTCGTTCCAAGCATAGATGTTCAGTACAGTACCGTCGTCAGATGTATCTGATGAAGTGCCGCCACCGCATGATGTTACGAGCATCATGGAGGAGATCATCAGAACTGACAGAAGTAATACTAATAATTTCTTCTTCATTTTTTCCTCCTTCATCGGGAACCCCACGTCCCGACTTCTAGTGATTATATTGTAGACCTATGAAATGTAAAAATAAATAGTTTTAAATAAACTTGTTGAAAAAATTTCACAAAGAATTATCATTAATATTGTAGAGAACAACAAATATGGAGGCTCACATGAAGTACGGTTATTTTGATGATAAAGCCAGAGAATATGTAATTACCGACCCGCGCACCCCACTTCCTTGGATCAACTACCTCGGCAGTGACGATTTCTTCGCGCTGGTTTCCAATACAGCCGGCGGCTACTGCTTCTACAAGGATGCACGCCTGCGCCGCATTACCAGATATCGCTACAACAACAACCCGTTGGATCAGGAAGGATTCAGGTTGTATATCAAGGATGGCGATACGGTCTGGAGCCCGTCAATTGAGCCGCTTGGAACGCCAGTGGATTCCTATGAATGTCACCACGGCCTTGGTTATACGCACATTCTTGCGGCGAAAGACGGTATCGCAGCAGAACAATTGCTCATGGTTCCATGCGGACAAAACTGTCTGATTAACAGCGTCTCTCTTCGCAACGATTCCGGAGAGGCGCGCAGTTTGAAGTTGTTCAGCTATGTGGAATTCTGTCTCTGGGATGCCAATGATGACGCAACCAACTTCCAGCGTAACTACTCTATCGGTGAGGTTGAGGTTATAGGCAATCGCATCTATCACAAGACTGAGTTCAGAGAGCGCCGCAATCACTATGCCGTTTACTGGTGCAACCGTGATGTAGACGGATTCGATACTCAGAGAGATGCCTTCTGTGGACACTACAGCGGCGCTTCAAGGCCTGAAGCTGTTTACAATGGTGCCTGCACAGGTTCAATCTGCCACGGATGGCAGCCTATTGCAGCTCAGCAGCTTAACATTGAGCTCCAGCCTGGTGAAGAATATCACGCAATCTTCGGACTCGGATACGTTGAATGTGGCAAAGACAAGTGGGAAGCTCCTAACATCATCAACAAGAAGCCTGCAGATGAGCTTGTTAACTCATTCATGACAGATGAGCAGCTTGATGCAGCAATGAAGGAACTGAGCAATCGCTGGTCCGATCTCCTGTCCATATATCAGGTTAAGTGTGAAGACGAGAAGCTCAGCCGCATGGTCAATATATGGAACCAGTATCAGGTAATGACGACATTCAATATGTCCAGAAGTGCCAGCTATTTCGAGAGCGGCATGGGCAGAGGCATGGGGTTCCGTGACTCCAGCCAGGATCTTCTGGGATTTGTACATATGATTCCTGAAAAAGCTCGTCAGAGAGTTCTTGATATCGCTGCAACTCAGTTCCCTGACGGCAGTGCATATCATCAGTATCAGCCTCTTACCAAGCGCGGCAATCTCGCTGTCGGCAGTGGTTTCAATGACGATCCTCTGTGGCTGATTGCTGCAGTTGATGCCTACCTCCGTGAGACCGGTGATTGGGCTATTCTCGATGAAACGGTAGATTTCGACAATGACCCTGCCCTTGCTGATTCACTTATGGAGCACTTGCGCAGGAGCTTTAACTATACAGTTGACCACAAGGGTCCTCACGGACTCCCTCTTATCGGTCGCGCAGACTGGAATGACTGTCTCAATCTTAACTGCTTCTCAGATGCTCCGGGTGAAAGCTTCCAGACAACAGGTCCAAGCGAAGGTCCTGTTGCCGAGAGTGTTTTCATCGCCGGTATGTTCGTCAAATACGGCACAGCTTATGCCGAAATTGCTGAAAGACAAGGATTTACAGAAGAGGCAGCCAAGGCAAGACATGAGATTGATGACATGATTAAAGCAATTAAGACTGCAGGATGGGACGGCGAATGGTTTCTCCGCGCTTATGATGCCAACGGAGACAAAGTCGGCAGTCACGAATGCGAAGAAGGCCAGATATTCATCGAACCTCAGGGCATGTGCGTAATGGCAGGTGTCGGTGCAGATGATGGAATGGCACAGCAGGCAATGAATAGCGTTAAATCACGCCTCGATACCAAGTACGGCGTAGTTCTGAATCAGCCTGCATATACCAAGTATTATCTGAATCTCGGCGAGATTTCCTCCTACCCTCCAGGATACAAGGAGAATGCCGGCATCTTCTGTCACAACAATCCTTGGATTACGATTGCAGAGACCGTTCTAGGCAACGGCAACAATGCTTTCGAATACTATAGCAAGATCTGTCCGGCTTATCTCGAGGACATCAGCGAGATTCATCGTACCGAGCCATATGTATACAGCCAGATGATCGCAGGCAAGGATGCGCCGACCTTCGGTGAGGCGAAAAATTCATGGCTCACCGGAACTGCTGCTTGGACCTTCGTTTCAATCAGTCAGGCCATCCTCGGTGTGTCCGCAGGATATGATGGTCTGATTGTCAAGCCATGTCTGCCTGACAGTCTCAAGGAAGTAAGCGTTACCCGTAAGTTCCGTGGTGCAACCTACAACATTCATATCACAAATAAAAACGGAAGCACCGTAGAAACAGTGCTCCCGCTGGCATCAGCCGGTGAAACAGTGGAAGTAAATCTGGAAGTTTAAGAACGCTTCTAGAACTCCAGGTTATTACCTTCCTTATCGAATACATGGGCAACATCACCTGTAAATGTGAAGTTAACCTGTGCTCCGATTGAATAATCGTATTTATTGCCGGAGGTTGGGACGATAGCAATAACGTCCTTGCCTTCGGTATTAATATGTACATGAACAGATGAACCCATCAGCTCAGTTACCTCAACCTTGCCGCCGATTCCTGAATCTGCAAGAACCAGATGCTCAGGTCTTACACCGAGGCTGATTGTCTGAGACTCAACATTCTTAGCTGCCAGTCTCTCGCACTTCTCAGCACTGAGCTCTACGCTCAATCCGCCAACTTGAACGGTGTACTTGCCGCCGTCTTTCTTGAGCTCAGCATCGAAAATATTCATCTGAGGAACTCCGATAAATCCTGCAACGAACAGGTTTGCCGGATGATCGAATACTTCCTGAGGTGTTCCGATCTGCTGAACAACTCTATCCTTCATTACAACAACACGGTCACCGAGTGTCATAGCCTCAGTCTGGTCATGTGTTACATAGATGAAAGTTGTGTTGATTCTCTGACGTAGCTTGATGATCTCAGCTCTCATCTGGTGACGCAGCTTGGCATCCAGATTGGACAGTGGCTCGTCCATCAGCAGAACTGCCGGGTCTCTTACGAACGGACGACCGATAGCAACTCTCTGTCTCTGACCGCCGGACAGCTCCTTAGGTTTTCTCTTCAGATACTGAGTGATGTCAAGTATCTCTGCGGCTTCTCTAACCTTCTTGTCAATCTCGTCCTTGTCCATTTTCTTGAGCTTGAGCGGGAAAGCAAGGTTATCATAAACGGTCAAATGTGGATAGAGCGCGTAGTTCTGGAATACCATTGCGATATCTCTGTCCTTAGGCTCGATATCGTTGACATATCTGTCGCCGATGTACAGCTCACCTTCTGTAATATCTTCAAGACCTGCAACCATTCTCAGTGTAGTTGACTTACCACAGCCTGAAGGTCCAACGAATACTACAAACTCCTTATCCGCAATCTCGAGATTGAAATCCTCAACGGCAACTACGCCTTCAGGATTATTCTTATCTCTGCTAGGATATACCTTCTTGATGTTTTTTAAGATTACCTTTGCCATATGCTTACCTATTCCCTTTACATCATAGATACGTAATCATTTACGCCTTCATTCTATTCTCATGGCCAATCGGGGTCAACCCATTTTTGCCAAATGGCTAATCAGGGTCAACCCATTTTGGCCAAATGGCCAATCGGGGTCAGGCTATCACGCACTCCCCCTTCTACACTATATATTAATAGTCAGCACATTCAGCCCCAGACAATTATGATACGACATGCTCTTCGCCGTCTTAGACACAATGCGCAGCCCGATATTATGCGTTACATCGTCCGGATCAAACAAGTTCTGCACTTCCTTGGGATTGAAGGTTCTGCAGTTATCCTTGATTCGCAATAACAGACTATCATCCTTATATACAACATGAACATCTATGTGATAAGTCTTCTTACCGTCAAAACCGTGCTCAACTATATTTCCCGCCATCTCCTCAGCGCAAAGCCCGGCAAACATTGAACGTTTATGGTCCATGTTATGGTTACGGCTGAACGAGATAATGTTCTGTGACAGGCTGATAACGTCTCCCATATCCTCAATCTGAATATCGATTCTATCTTCTTCAGCTACGCCAAAACCCTCATCAAGAACCAGCATATCCTGTATGGAGGCAGGCATGCGGCCGAGGCGCACTCTTGTGTAAATCAAGATGATCATAAGGACCAGCACTCCATTTGCAATCTGAGCAATCCATATTCCATTCATGCCAAGCAACGGTGCGAGTATGTAAGAGAACAGTATTACTCCAATGAGTCCATCTGTAATCATCAACAGATTCGCGATTTTCATGCGTCCGAGGCACTGATAATACATACTGAATGAACTGAACAGGCACGAGAAAGGCATCGAAATCGGAAATAAGATAAAACCGGTAAGGGTCATTTTATATACCTCACCCGCCTCCGGTCCATAGAATATCTTGGTAAATATTGGTGCCAGCATCATGCATACTGCAGCTACAATGCAGACAAGTATCGTTCCGTTGATCAGCGCTGTCTTCATGATTTTGTACAGTCCTATGCGATCCTCTTCACCGTAATAAATACTTGCAAGAATTCTGACTGCAGTGGCAACCCCTCCTGTGACAGCATAGTACACATAACCGAATGCCCCTATAGCAGCAAAGGCACTGACTCCTTCACTTCCTATAAAGGTCAGCATTATCATGTTAAGCAATGCAGCTCGGCCTGTCTGACCGAGATTGCTGACAGCACCCGGGAAGCCAGTCACAACGATATTTATCAACTCCTCCGGATGGATTTCCTTAATGTCAAATCTGATGGTCGGATCGTGGAAGAAATAGTATGAGGCAATTATAAGCAGGAATACCAGATTGCTGACACTGGTGGCAAGTCCAAGCCCCAGCATACCCATATCAAGCTGCACAACAAACAGCAGATTGAGAAGCACATTGAGCGCTATCATGGTTGCCATGCCCACATATGTTCTTCGCTCCTGCCTTTCCATCTGCAGAAAGGCAATCAGCTGTGGTATCAGCATCATCGGAATAATACCGAAAGAATAGCCGAAGATATAATCACTCAGTTCTTCAATTATCTTCTGATCACTGATAAACAGTGCCGCAATAGGACGCGAGAAGAGAACACATGAAGTGCTGACAACAAGCCCTACTGCAATAATAAAGAATATATCTGTTGAAAAAACACGTGTTGTAAGTTGGATCTGATTCTTGCCGATATATCTTCCGCAGAGTATCTGTGTTCCTCCGAGGAATATAGCATTAATAGTCTCGAGTAATTTGATAACAGGAAAGAACAAAGCAATTACCGCCAGTGCAGTTACACTGACGAAATTGGATGCAATGGCTCCGTCAATAATACTGTTGATACTCGATATCAGTATCATGACAATCTGAATCGGGAGCAGATTAAGAAAAGTCTTTTCAATAATAGAATCGAATTTCATTTCAAAAGTCAATTGTCAGTAAAACTCTGTTGCTATCTCATACCAAAAATTCATCAACCATCATTCCCGCCTTTATTATCAGCTGAATGACTTTAACTTGCAAGGCTTTCTTTTGCAACGGAGGGTCAGACCCCTGTGACCAAATTGCAAAAAAGGGACACACTTCATTTCAAAGTGTATCCCTTTTAAAATTATTCTTATTATTCAAGTGTGTCCCAGATTAGCCATTTGGCCAAAATGGGTTGACCCCAATTAGCTAGTGGCAAATAGCTGCGATTGTCAGCATCAGTGCCAGAACGAACATGTTCACGTTAATGAAGCTTCCTACCCTGTGGTCCTCATTATCCAGCGAGAATGTTCTGATATATTCATCCTGGCTCTTCTCAGTCCAGAGATACGGATTGTTGAAGTGTGCTGCCACATTTCTAACTCCTGCCAGAACCAGATCGTGGAACATCTGGAAGAAGTCATGCAGCCATCCGGAAATAACCAGGATAAACCTGTTAAACGGTCTTCTGTAGAACCAGTCGAAGTCCAGCGATATCTCGTCGTGCGGTGCCATCCTCTTGATAAACAGGAAGAAGACAACAGTTGCTCCGATGAACAGCACGATGTACTCGAAGATGTGTTCCAGCGTGAATGGATTGCCGTCAGTTCCGAACGGTGTGATGTTGTACACCAGCTTAGGGAAGAATCCCGTAAGAACGCATGACAGCGCACCGAGAACCATACCTATCTTCATATTGAGAGGAACTTCCCTCTCAACCTTAATGTCCTTGTCAGTCTTACCCCAGAATACGAAGTAATTAACCTTGAGCGCAATAGACAGCCATGTTCCAACCGAAGCCGCAGTGAGCAGATAGAACACCAGCTTGTAACCGCCGTGCTCAACCGCATGCATTATCAGGGCTTTGGAGGCAAAACCATTCAGGAACGGCACGCCTGAGATTGCGAATGATGCGATTAGGAAACATGCTGCGGTGAGTGGCATCTTCTTGCCCAGACCACCGAGCTCGCTGATCTTCTTCTTGCCTGTTGCATACATTACAGAACCTGCGCACATGAGCAGTGTTCCCTTGTACATAATATTGTTGAAGGTGTGAGCAGCAGCACCATCGATGCCCCATGCACCACCCACAGCGAGCGAAGCTATTATGAAGCCGAGCTGTGAGATAATGTGATATGAGAACAGTCTGCGCAGATTGTTCTCCATCAGCGCCATGGTTGCTCCGTAGATTGCCATGAATGCTCCAACCCATACCAGCCACTGTGAACCTGCAAAGAGTCTTACGAGCAGGTACATTGCTGACTTGGTTGTGAATGAAGCCAGGAATATAGTTCCGCCAAGTGTTGACTCAGGATAAGCATCGGGCAGCCATGAGTTGAGTGGTGGAATTGCTGCGTTTACTGCCACTCCGATGAAGATAATCCAGAATGTCGGCATGTTGGACATAGCTGAAATATTCTCGAGCGATGGTCCGAAGTGATACATGTACAGCAGTAATCCTACTAAGAGCATGCCTCCGCCGAATGCGTGAACCAACAGATATCTGAACGCAACTCTTGCGGACTTGGCAGTTCTTCTTGAATATACGATGTAGCAGGAAGCCAGTGCAGACAGCTCCCAGAATACAATCAGTGAAATGCAGTCACCGGCCAGCACAACTCCCATATTGGAGCCGGCATATACAAGCCCTGCCGCCATCTCCATCTTGTTATCGGTACCAACTGAATAGATAGTAGCAATAACAGATACAATGCAAAATGCAATCAGGAAGATGAATGTAAAGTTGTCTGAATGAATAAAGTTAACTGATAACTCGGATGAAATCTTGTATACCAGTGAGCTGTTTTCGTTTACAGCCAGCAATGCCAGGAATGCCATTACAGGCGCAGCAAGATAGACCTTCTTGGAATACTTCTTAGGAACGGCCAACACAACCAGACCCATTAATATCATAATGAATCCCGGATGCAGTATATTAAGGAAAGTTGAACCTGTGCCAGCCATTATCTCAAGTTTCCTCCTGACATTCTATTTTTCTCAGCTTCTCTGATAGGAGCCATCATAAGATCATCCTGCTCCTTTTCTGCCTTCTCATAATAATCTGCAGGTCTTCTGATGAGTGTTTGCAACACAAACTTGGCCAGTACAATGATTACCAGCGCAGACAGCATTGCGATTATTAAATACAGCAGCATTTCTACAAACATCTCTTACCTACAGTCTAATTTACTAATCAGTTCTTACATTCCAAATATCGAATTACCTGCCATAACAGCAAGATCATACAGATGCAGTCCAAAGTTAGGTGCAATACCGAATATGATTGCTATAACAGCAGTGATTACCAGTGGAATCAGCATAGGCTTGGCAGCCTCACCGAACTTCGCAAAGTCGCGGTTAAGAACCAGCTCACCATCAACCCTTACCTCAGCAGGTTCTCTCTTGAAGGCAACGATGATAACAGGCATCAGGTATACAACTGCCAGGAGTCCGCTGACTACGAGAGTAGCTGCGAACAGCGGCTTGCTGCCGTCTACCGCACCCAGAATAATATTGGCTTTGGATACGAATCCTGCGAAGAACGGGAATCCCGCAATACCTATTGATGAAGCAGCGAAAGCAGTCATCGTAATCGGCATTCTTCTGCCGATACCTGCCATCTCGCTGATGTTCTTCTTGTGAGTTGTTACGAATATAGCTCCGGCAGCCATGAACAAAGTGATCTTCATAAATGCGTGAGCTACGATATGATACAGAGCTCCTGCAGCAGCGTGCGGAGTCAGTATGCATATACCAAGTACGATGTATGACAGCTGACCGATTGTCGAGAAAGCCAGTCTTGCCTTGAGATTGTCTTTCCTGATTGCAATCAGCGATGATACCAGTATCGTGATAACCGCCATCCACGCCAGGATGTCTGCGCCGCGGCAGGCCTTGGCCATCTCAGGTCCGAATACATAGAGCACAACTCTCAGTGTGCAGAATGCTCCGGCTTTAACTACTGCTACTGCGTGGAGCAAAGCACTTACAGGTGTAGGTGCTACCATTGCGGCTGGCAACCAGCTGTGAAGCGGCATTACGCCTGACTTAACCATTCCGGCTCCTACCATCATGAAGAATACGAGCAGAGCCAGAGGCATCGGTAATTTATCTGCAGTAACGAAACCGCCCGGAACGAACTCCAGAGTTCCGCATTTAACGTAAATAACTACTATAGCTGCGAAGAAAATCTGTCCGCTGATCAGAGTGTATGCCAGATACTTGTGGCCTGACTGAACAGCCTCCTCATCTCTGTGGTGTACTACCAGAGGATAAGTTGCTACAGTGAGCATCTCGAAGAAGAGGAAGAATGTAACCAGGTTGGCTGCGTAGCAAATTCCCATTGCCGCAGTGATACACATTGCGAAGCAAGCGTAGTAACCTGTCTGATTCTCTTCACCGTGACCTCTCATATATCCTATTGAGTAGAATGAGGTCAATATCCACAGTGTTGCTGCAACGCAGGCAAATACCATACCTGCAGGATCTACATCAAACGCGAATGTAACTCCCTTAACCAGCTGGAAGATTTCAATTCTGATACTCTCTCCAGCCAGAACAGCCGGAATCATTGAGTACACAACTATGCAGTTCAGAACAGATGCAGCAATTGTGATTGCCTCTCTCTCGTTCTGCTTGATATGTTCGCCTGTAACGAATACCGCAAATGCTGCGAGCAGCGGAATGCATACCGATAATACAGGTCTTAAATCCATGCTTAAGAGGTTAATCATATGCCCACCCCCTTAAGTGTAATCAGCAGAACATTAACAATCTTAACATTGAAGAGACCAAGCAATACGATTGCGCAGAAGAAGATAATCAAAGGAATTGCAATGCACAGATCCTTCTCTCCCTGTCTGATCTCTCCATGCTCCTGTCTGCCGCTATCCTTCTGAATAAAGATTTTCTCAATCAATCTGAAGAAATATACCGCATTCAGCAAACTACTGATAACGAGTACTGCAAGATAGATCCACAGTCCTCTCTGAGCAGCTCCTACACCAAGATACCACTTGCTGAAGAATCCAACCGTTGGTGGAATACCAACCATTGAGAGCGCTGCAATAGTCATCAGTGTTGATGTGAATGGCATCTGCTTGTATACCCTGCCGTAATCCTCTAGCTTGACAATGCCGTATTTGTGTTTGAGAACACCGGAAGCTGCGAATAAGCCACCCTTCATAAATGCGTGTCCGATAATATGCAGGAAAGAACCTGCGAGTGCAATAGGATTACCGATTGCAAATCCCAGTGTGATATAGCTCATCTGAGTTACGCTGGAATATGCGAACATCTTACGAATATCGTGCTGTCCGATTGCTCTGATGGATCCATAGAGCATACCGGAAACAGCTAAGATACCGATCACTACGAGAATATAGTCAAAATATTTGAAGTCTGGTCCGAATACGCAGTAGAGGTATCTGAACATAGCGTATCCCGGAACCTTGAACATAACGCCTGCGATGATAGGCTTGGATCCTGCCTCAGCATAAGTATGTACTGAAGGCTGCCAGCCGTGGAATGGGAAGTGCGCCAGCTTGATGCCAAATGCTACGATGAAGCAGCACATTGCAATCAGCATTGCGTCATCACACTGACCATTGTTAAGGATCTTGGTCATATCTGCCATATTGAGTGTTCCTGTATTGGCATACAGAACACCGATTCCAACCAGATACAGAGTTGCTGCTGTTGTACCAATCAGCATGTATCTGAATGCGGCAATTACGCCCTTGTCTCCGCCCATTGCAATCAGGCAGTATGCGGATAATGATGAAATCTCAAGGAATACGTACAGGTTGAATACGTCGCCTGTTGCAGTCATTCCAAGAAGTCCGGTAACAAGAAGTGCCATTACCGAATAGAATCCGCCACTCAGTTCTTCATGGCTGATATCGAATCCATTGGAGAAGATAACTGTCAGGAAACTGATAACATTAATCAGTACCAACAGGCATCCGTTAACGGTATCAATGGCAAATTCAATGCCAAGCGGCATATCGTAACCACCCATGTGATAATTAACAGGGCCCGTCTTAGCTACCTGGATCAGAAGAAGAATGGACATGATAAGAGAAGCTGTAATCGCAACGAATACAACTATCTGGCCAAGCTGTTTGCGGATCTTACTCAGTAAGAGAGATAAGAGTGCCGCAATCAGAGGACATAATACAATTAGAGCCGGATAATTTCTCATTAATGCTCGTCCTCTCCTTCACGTTCAATCATTTCATCTTCTTCGATAGTTCCGAATCTATCCCATATACGTGTTAACAATGCCAAAGCAACACCTGTAGTACCGAGGCTGACTACGATAGCTGTCAGCATCAGACCGTGCGGCAGTGGATTGATATAATCAGCTGCTTTGATGGCTTCATCCATGGCAACAGGAATAGTACCTCCGGCCTTCTGGCCCAGACACAGGAAGAAGAAGATTACAGCAACCTGCATGATATTCATGCACATTACCTTCTTCATATAGTTATTGCACACTATAATACCTGCCACTCCGAGTCCCATCAGAATGAAAGTCAATAAGTATACTCCTTTAGTTGTCAGAAAAACATCAATTAGCGTCATCGTCGAATGTTACCCTTTCAAGTATTGATTTAAGGATATTAATAATCGTGCACGCAACACCTATAGTTACACCGATCTCAACCATTAATATGCCGATTGAGTGCAATTCGGCCGCCTCTACTCCGAACGGCATTGCCTCATACTCAAGGAAGAGGCCGCCTCCTATCATTGCTATAATGCCGGCCAGTGCGTAGATAAACGGACCGAGACCCGCATAAGCTGTAGCATCATACTTGCTGATATTGAAAATAGCCTTATCTCTCTTGACAACCATTACGTCCAGGAGATATGCCATCGCAATCAGCGCACCGGCCTGGAATCCGCCTCCCAGGCTGACTTCGCCGTGGAAGAGTACATATATTGCATATATGAGAATCAGTGGTTCGATCACTGAGATCATTACGTCTTTATTAACGGTCTTGAATACAGGCTTCCTGCCGATATTAGGAGTTCTGTTCAGCTTGACAGGATACTTTCTGTTCTGATCAGGTTTTCTGGACAGAACCATCAGTACGCTGACTCCGGACAGGAACATTACCGTTGTCTCGAAGAGTGTATCGAAAGCTCTGTAGTCTACGATTACAGAGGTAACCATATTAGGTGAATTGCACTCTTCAATTGTATTCTCGATATAGTAATCGCTGACATGCGAATTAGGGGCCGAGTTAGGGTCCCCAATTTCAGGCAGTACGTCAAACAAGCAGAACGGAATGACGATTACCGCAACCATTACGATGACAGCAAGAAATTTTCTCATTATTTGGTCCTTCTATAAATAAGTCTCAGGATGATCAGGAAGTAAACGGTGGATATTACACCGATTACAGCCTCTGTGAATGCTACGTCAGGAGCACCCATCACGATGTACAGGAACATAGTAACGAAACTGAAGACACCGTAAACTATTACGGCAATAAGCAAGTTCTTGCCGAATATGATTGACAGTGTAACTCCTATTAAGATGAGTAGCAATACAGCTTCAATTGCTAACGACATATCAGTGTCCTTTCTGAATAACTATCTGCCGTGTTCCTGTTCGTCGATTTTCTTCTGTTTGTAGCCCTGATAGTCTCTGTTGTGGATAGCAGCTATCATTATCATGTTAGTTCCAATCGGATTGGTAAGCATTATTACCAGGAATATCAGGAATACTTTAACCGAAACAAGCTTGAATCCTGTTGCAACTATCATTGCCAGCAGTATGAGCAGCGCTCCGATTGTATCGCCAATGCCCTGTGCATGAAGTCTTGTAAAGAAATCAGGGAATTTGGCAATTCCAAGGAATGAAATTCCCATAAATACCAGTCCTGCGGATGCGAGGACGATTATAATCAGTTTAGCTATTAACATCACTTGCGTCCTCCTATATACTTCGCCAGGATTACAGATGTAACGAATCCGAGTATGGAATAGCTGAGTGCTATATCGATGTACATATCCATTCGTCCATCAATGAATCCAACTACCATTATCAGCAACACAATAACCGTGTTCATTGCAAATATCGCATTGAGCTTATCGAACAGTTTTCTATTGCTAAGCACGAAAACAACCAATCCTCCAAGGATTGTGATAAGTCCTATTAAGATAAGTGTCCAAAATCCGGTCATTGTGCTTTCCTAACTATTATTGTATTCTACCGCCTGTAATTCTATCCGCTTCTCTAGGGATCTCATTAGGTCTGATAACCCTGAAGTCTATTGTCTCTCCATACAACCATGCAACCTTCTTCTGCATCGATCCGTCGAGAAGTCCGGCCTTAACATCCTGTGTCAATCCATGAACCGAATAAATGCCGTGATCGTATATCTCAATTGTAATCGTTCCCGGTGTAAGTGTAATTGAATTGGCCAGCATAGCCCTTGCTGCAGGATTATCATAGTCTGCTTTGAACCATACCACACCCGGATCAAGCTGATCCTGATGGAACAGAACCACCTTGCTGACATACCATGCGGAACAGATAATCTGCCACAGCAGCCAGAAGAAATACATCAGCATTCTCAGAAGATTAAAATGGAATAAAAAATAGGTGTCTCCAGAACGAAGTCCATCTATTTGTAAAGTACGAACACAAATATAAGAAATAATCGCCGCCGCTCCCAGTCCATATGCAATGAACTTGAACTCGAAGATTCCGGACATAACAAACCAGAGCACCGCCAATATTGCGAATGTCTCCAGCCAATTGATGATATTAAAGTCCTTCTTCTTATCATTGTTCATATTAAGCATTATACACAAAAATTCTGACAAAAAGTTATATATTTAAATTAATTTTGTACATTCTTTGTATTTTTTCCCGTTAAGATACTGTAAGGGTTTTTTAATTATAGGATGCAGGCAGTAATAATTTGTAAAACAATTAACAAACGAAACGAATAATGCCCAAAAGCTTTACAAACACTTGTTCGAGTAGTATACTATCCACGTATAGTTATAGCTATACGTGAACACACTATTTACAGGGGTTGTACCCTGTTAGGAAGGCGCTTAGTAAATGAAAGATTTTCCCAAGATTGGTCCTACGGTAACAATGTTTGTACCGTACGACTGTAACAATGCATGTCCGTTCTGTGTTAACAAGAAGGAATATCGAGACACATCCAGCTTTGACTTGGAGAGATGCTACAGGGCACTCGATCTGCTCGATAGAGTTTTCCCACATAATGACGTAGTACTGACAGGTGGTGAACCTCTCGCTAACCTTGACGCGCTGCAGGACATTTTGGATCACATTAAACCGGGACATCATATTTACATCAACACTACCCTGCCGGTAGCTGAGGACCAGACTATTGAAGAAGTAGCATCTATCCTCAATAGATACAAGGACAAGATTTCATGTATCAATGTATCAAGACATCTCGATCACTATGTTAAGGAGTGTTCGGACGATATCTTCGATCTTCTCGAGTTCAGACATCGTATCAACTGTGTAGTATTCGAGGACGCCGGTCTTCCTGAGACCAAGGAGAAGATTGTTCAGTGTCTTGATAGATTCAAGGGCCACGAGGTACAGCTCAGAGCTAATTATTCATACCTCACACTGGATAACGTATTCAAGACTGAAGGCGACACACTTTTCAAGGTTATTTCAGAGATTGCGGATTACAAGTACGCTCTTGAGAAGGAACGCTTCAGAACAGGATTCGTTTTCGAGCGCGAAGGCAGCACAATCACCTACCACAAAACTCTTCCTTTCGCCAAGGTTGATGGCGTTGTCGGAGATATCATTATCAGACAGACAGGTCGCATCTACGATGACTGGAATGAGTATGGTCAGGAGCTTAACGCCAATGACCTCGTAGACTTACAGTACAAGTAAGGAGATTATTATGAAGAAAAGCGAACAACGCCAGAAAGAAATTCTGGATTTCATGAAGAAGACAATCGCCGAGAAAGGCTATTCCCCTACTGTCAGAGAGATCTGTCAGGCACTTGACGTTAAGTCAACTTCAACTGTACATAGTGATATTAAGGTTCTTGAGGAACAAGGTCTTGTCAGAAAAGACCCAGCCAAGCCTCGTACAGTTCTTCCGGTAGATTCAGGCTACAAGCAGCAGTCATTTACTGACGACATCAATGTTGTTAACCTGCCTGTTATCGGTAACGTTGCTGCAGGAGAACCTATCCTTGCTGAGCAGAACATCGTAGATGAGATGCCTATTCCTGCAAGATTCATCGGTTCAGGCAACAACTTCATCCTCAATGTTCACGGCGACTCAATGATCAACATCGGTATCAATGATGGTGACTACCTCATCGTTCAGGAAGCTCAAGAGGCATACAATGGTGAGATTGTAGTTGCAATGGTCAACGACGGATTCGAAGCAGGTGCAACAGTTAAGAGATTCTACAAGGAAGACGGTCACTTCCGTCTCCAGCCGGAGAACGACAACATGGAGCCAATCATTGCCAATGACGTAACAGTAGTCGGCAAAGTCAAAGGCGTATTCAGATACTTCAGCTAGTCATTTCGGTTCAATTGTTCATTCCAGTGCGTACCCAATTTGTCCGCACTGATATATAAAAGGGTCCCCTCGCGGGGAACCTATTTTCTTTATGCTAATATTATCCCGGGCTTAAAGTTGACATACCATCATCAATGTCAACTTTAAGCCCGGGATAAATATGACATACTATTTATTTCCGAGTTCTTTTGCCTTTTCTACAGCCTTATCAACTGTATCGATGAAGGCACCTCTTACTCCGTGTTCTTCAAGAGTCTTAACACCAACGATAGTGTTGCCTCCAGGTGAGCAAACATTGTCCTTGAGCTTTCCCGGATGCTCACCTGTCTCGAGAACCATCTTAGCTGCACCGAGAACAGTCTGTGCTGCGAGCTTCTGAGCTGTAGGTCTTGGAAGTCCCTTCATAACTCCACCGTCAGCAAGAGCCTCGATTACCATATAGATATATGCAGGGCCTGCTCCGGATAATCCGCATGCTGTGTCAATCAGTGGTTCAGGCATCCATTCAACGATACCGCAGGACTCGAATAACTTCTGTGCGAACTCTTTCTCCTCAGGCTTGAGGTCTGTGTCTGCATCAAGTGCGAATGCTCCGCAGTTAACGAGTGCAGGAGTGTTAGGCATCAGTCTCAGAACTCTGAAGTTACCCTGAATCATCTCTCTGATGGAAGCAACCTTGATGCCTGCCATAATGGAGATTACAGCCTTTCCTTCAAGAGTGTTGCCCAGCTGTGCAAGTGCACCTGCCGCATACTGAGGCTTAACTGCCAGGAGTACGATGTCACTTGACTTACCAAGCTCCTCGTTGCTGCCTACAATGTTAACACCCATTGCTTTGTATTTATCAGTAATTGCAGTCGACATATCATAGAGATATACGTTCTTAGGATCAAGAACCCCTGCATTAATTGCTCCGCTCAGAATTGCGCCGCCCATTGCGCCTGCGCCAAGAAATCCAATTTTCATCGTTTGCCTCCTTTAGAATAAAGCTCCAACACCGTATGTGATGCCGGTTACAATTATACCTGCAACTATAACTCCGACAATGATTGCAGGCATTGCCCTCTTGAGACGCATATCCATCATCGCCGCAACGAGAGCTCCCGTCCAGGCACCGGTGCCCGGCAGCGGAATTGCTACTAATATCATCAAACCCCAGAATTCATAACGAAGAACAACCTCTTTATTCTTCTCCGCTTTGGATTCGAGTTTTCTAACAAGATTATCCAGCCAATGGCTCTTGGTCCTCAGCCACTCGAAGACCTTTCTCGTAAATACCACCAAAATAGGAATTGGCAGCAAATTGCCGATAACGGCTATCGTGAATGCCATCGGAACGCTGAGTCCCTGCACTACTCCAAAAGGAATCGCGCCTCTCAGTTCAATGACAGGAACCATAGCCATCAGTAATGTCATTATAGCAGATTGCACCATCTGTATTAATCCACCCTCTAATAATTATCCTTCAATCAAGAATGCCTTGTATCCCTTGTAAGCCTCATACAGGTCAGCCTTGCTGATTGCTTCCCAAGGTGCGTGCATTGACAGAACAGCAATACCACTATCGATAACCTGCATGCCATAGAGTGACAGGATATAAGCGATAGTACCGCCTCCACCAATATCTACCTTACCAAGTTCTGCAGTCTGGTAAACAACATCGTGTTTGTCCATCATATTTCTTAAATCTGCCAGGTATTCAGCATTGGCATCGTTAGATCCGGACTTACCTCTTGCACCTGTGAACTTACAGAATACCAGGCCTGAGCCTGCGAGACTAGCGTTAAATTTCTCAAATGCATCTGCATACAGAGGATCATAAGCTGCATTTACATCAGATGATAACATCTTGCAGTTTCTGAGGCATCTAACCAGATTGAGCTCACTATAAACTCCAAGACAATTAAGAATTTCTCTCATTGTATCCTCGAAGAAGTGTGACTCCATACCGGTAGCACCTACACTACCGATTTCTTCTTTATCTACGAAAAGTCCACAAGCAGTCTTGTTAGGCTTCTCAACATCAAACATAGCAACAGCTGATGGATAAGCACAACATCTGTCATCGTGTCCATATGCCAGAATCATGCTGCGGTCAAATCCGGCATCACGAGCCTTGCCTGCAGGTACAACCTCAAGCTCTGCAGATACGAAATCCTTTTCTTCGATATTGTAATTATCCTTTAAAATCTTGAGGATAGCGTTCTTAACAGCGTGAGCCTCATCCTCATCATCCTTAAGAGGTCTTGATCCAACGAAAACATCGAGTTTCTCGCCTTCAATAACCTTGCGTCCATCCTTCTTCATCTGCTCATCGGCAAGATGGATAAGAAGGTCGCTTACGAAGAATACAGGATCATCGTCCTTCTCACCGATAGCAATCCTAATCTTCGTTCCATCCGGCTTGCATACAACACCGTGAATTGCCATAGGAAGAGTAACCCACTGGTATTTCTTGATACCACCATAATAGTGTGTATCCATATATGCCAGCTTCTCTGATTCATACAGAGGATTCTGCTTGATATCAAGTCTTGGTGAATCTATATGTGCACCGAGAATATTCATTCCCTTGTTAACAATATCCTCTCCGATATTAAGCATCATTACAGCCTTGCCCATATTGTTGCGATATACCTTATCGCCAACAGACAATGTGCCTTCCTTAGAAATGATATCATCAAGATTCTTATATCCATGAGCCTCTGCCATATTAATCAGCAGCTCAGTACATTCTCTCTCTGTCTTGCCGTTATTAAGGAAATCTATATAGTCCTTGCTCAGTGTTTCAAGGGCTGTAAGATCTGCTTCATTATAACTGTTCCATGCATTAGGTTTTTTCATATTATTCCTCCACGGGACATCTTAAGCGATGTCCACCTATTTATCTAATTGTGTACTAGTACTCAAGTCCGAGGCCATCTGCAATATTACATACAAAGTCCTGAACATTGGTTACAATACCCTTGGATGACAGCGAACCTCTGTCAGCCAGCTTGTTGATAACGAACTCAGAAACATCGCATATGTAGAAATATGTCTGTCGAACAGTTCCGTCAGGCAATACTCTGAAGGAAGGTGTCATATTACCTACTGCGATTGAGTGAAGCATTGTAGCCATAGTGATAATGGTTGTAGCGCTTCTAATCTCATCTCTCATAGCATTCTGAGCCTCGTAAACATCTCCGATAACCTCAGGCAAAGGACCATCATCTCGTATTGAACCCGCGAGTATGATTGGAATATCCTTATCAACCGCAGCCTTGATAATGCCGTTATCCAGATTCTCCTGCTTAATGAATTCAGGAATGGAGCCGGCTGCTCTTACTCTGTTCAGAAGATCAAGGTGATTGTAATGTCCATTGTGAACATTCTCCTGGGTGTAGATATTCTGACCAAGAGCGGTATTCATATAAGCGCCCTCAATATCATGAGTCGCCAACGCATTTCCGGCTAGAATAGCATCAGCATAGCCATTCTTAATAATAGCCGAAAGAGCCCTGCGAGCACGAATGTCGAATGCGAAAGCAGGTCCAAGAACCCATAATACTTTGCCGTGTTCCTTCTCATGCTTGAGCAGTTCAACAATCTCATCTATATCCTTGGAAAAAGCTGTCTCTCTTGATCTTCCTGTTCTGAAAGCAAATGTATCCCCTGCAGTTTTACCTTCATCGAATCCATTGGCATGCATGTATATGCCGTCTTCACAATCCTCTGTACGTCCTACAACAACCATGTCACCCTTCTTAAGACGTCTTGGTTCTACCGAGTACATCTTGCCATCAGCGAGAACCGGCACTGTGTCCATTCTAGCCTCTTCCAGCATCTGCCATTTTCCATTGATTTTAAAATACTCAGGATAGATTGACAGCGCATGAAAATCAAACGGTGCAACACCATTCTTAACTACCTCCTCCAGCTTACAGTCAGGTGCATCCTGAAATTTTTTCTCTGTAAAATCCGGATGAGTATATTTTCTTAATACAAAAGCCATTTTACGTCCTCAAAACTCATTATTTATATTGTATAATACATATAGAATTATATGATTGATGGCTAATTGGGGTCAACCCATTTTCGCCAAAATGCAACAGAGGGTCAGACCCCTGTGACCAAATTGCAAAACGGGGACAGACCTCTCCCACCAAATCCAATAACAAGGAGGAACAACATGAATAAGTCCTGTGTTGATCTAATAGGAGTTCAGATAGACTTTGGTGCTTCCAAGACAGGTGTTGCAATGGGACCATACGCATTAAGATATGCGAACGTCCGGCAAAGAATTGAAGATCTGGGTTATCAGGTTAAGGACAAAGGAGACATCATTCCTCCGTTGGAGGGTGCTTCCCTGCCTAATCTCAGATATTACGAACAGGTCAATTACACCAACCACCAGCTCTACAATGCAGTTTACGAAACTCTTGAAAACGGTCACATGCCTATCGTTCTGGGTGGTGACCACAGCATTGGTGCCGGAAGTATCAGTGCCGTTTCCAAGTTCTACGAGAAAGAGGGTCCCATCGGCGTTATCTGGATAGATGCGCATGGTGACTGGAATAACGACGAAACAACTGAGACAGGCAATATGCATGGAATGCCATACTCCGCAGTGTGCGGATACGGTCCTGATTGCATGGTTGATTTTGGTCAGAATCCTTGCTATGTTAAGACAGCTCATGCCGTTCAGGTTGCAGGTCATGATTTCGATAAATTGGAAGCTGCGCGCATGAAGGAAGCCGGCGTTAATGTCTTCTCAATCTCAGAAGTCAGCCGCCGCGGTATGCATGATGTAATGGAAGACGCTATTCGTATAGCCAGCGAAGGAACAGTTGGAATCCACCTCTCATTCGATGTTGATGCCATCACTCCCGAATATGCTCCGGGAACAGGAACTCCTGTACCTAACGGCATCACCGTAAGAGAAGCTCTCCTTGCTACGGAAATGATCGCTGCATCAGGCAAGCTCCTCAGCATGGATCTCGTTGAAGTCAATCCGATCCTCGACGAAGTTAATAAGACAGGCAGACTCGGTGCCGGAATCATCCAGTCCGCCCTCGGTCGTGTCTTTTACTAATTGGGGTCAACCCATTTTAGCCAAATGGCGAAAATTGCCTGGCCCGAATTGGAACTTCAACAAAAAAGCCCGGTCCGAAGACCGGGATTTATTATGCGATAAAACTCGCAGTATTTATTATGCTTCTTCGTCCTGGTTAACAGGTCTTGCAACATAAGTTGTGTGCAGCAGATGATGTGCCTTCTCGCTGCCAGGCTGTCCAAGATACTCTTCGTAGAGCTTCTTAACGCTCTCATTCTCGTGAGATCTTCTCTTGGAGTTGTTAGCGTCAAGCTTGTACAGAGCCTCAGCTCTCTTAGCTCTAACATCAGTAAAGTTCTTAACCTTAGCAGGTACGATTGGCTGTCCACCACCGTTAACGCATCCGCCCGGACAAGCCATGATCTCGATGAATGTGTAATTCTTCTCGCCTGACTTAACCATCTCGAGCAGCTTGCGTGCATTAGCAAGGCCTGAAGCAACAGCAACCTTAACGTCAAGTCCGCCAACATTGTAGCCAGCTTCCTTGATGCCGTCAGTTCCTCTTACATCAACGAAGTCGAGTGCATCATCAGGAACATCCTCGCCGGTGATCTTGAATACAGCTGTTCTGAGAGCAGCCTCCATTACACCGCCGGTAGCTCCGAAGATAACAGCAGCTCCTGTACCCTCGCCCATAGGATCATCATATCCTTCATCAGCCAGATTAGCGAAGTCGATGCCGGCTTCCTTAATCATTCTAGCCAGTTCTCTTGTTGTCAGAGCGTAATCAACATCAGGTACTCCGTTAGCGTCCTGATCATCTCTGCCAACCTCGAACTTCTTAGCAGTACATGGCATTACGGATACGCATACGATCTTGTTCTTGTCGAGTCCCATCTTCTCAGCGAAGTAGCTCTTAGCAACTGCTCCGAACATCTGCTGAGGTGACTTGCAGGATGACAGGTTAGGCAGCAGATCAGGGAAGTAATGCTCGCAGAACTTAATCCATCCAGGTGAGCATGATGTAATCAGTGGGAGAACTCCGCCGTTGCTGACTCTCTCAATCAGCTCGTTGGACTCTTCCAGAATAGTCAGGTCTGCTGAGAAGTTAGTATCGAATACCTTGTCGAATCCGAGTCTTCTCAGAGCTGCAGCCATTCTTCCTTCAACATCCTCGCCCATAGGAACTCCGAATTCTTCTCCGAGTCCTGCTCTTACGGATGGTGCAGGCTGTACGATTACATACTTGTCAGGATCTGCCAGTGCAGCCTTAACGTCCTTGATAGCGTCCTTCTCATGAAGAGCACCAACAGGGCAAGCAGCGATGCACTGTCCGCAGTTAACGCATGAAGTCTCAGCAAGAGGCATACCGAAAGCACTTCCGATATATGTTGCAAATCCTCTCTCATTAGCGCCGATAACGCCTACGCTCTGATACTTCTCGCATGCACCTACGCAACGACGGCAAAGGATACACTTGTTGTTATCTCTAACAACGGATGGTGACAGCTCGTCGATTGTAAATACATTCTTCTCTCCTGCATAGTAGTCAGACTTCTCTACTCCGTATCTCTCGCAGAGATCCTGGAGTTCGCAGTGGTTGTTTCTTACACAAGCAAGGCAGTCCATATTGTGGTCAGAAATAATCAGCTGCAGAGTCTTTCTTCTATAGTCATTTAGTTTTGGTGTATTAGTGTGAGCAACCATGCCGTCTGTGCAAGGATATACGCAAGCAGCAACGAGAGCTCTTGCTCCCTCTACTTCACATACGCACATTCTGCATGCTGCGATCTCACTGATTCCTCTAAGGTAGCACAGAGTAGGGATATCAATGCCGGCCTTATGAGCTGCATCCAGTAAGGTAGTGCCTTCTGGAACAGTAACAGTAATATTGTCAATAGTTACTTTAATATCTGCCATAGTTCTACCCTCCTACTTTCTGCTGATTGCACCGAATGCGCAGTTATCCATACATGTACCGCACTTGATTCACTTAGCTGAATCGATAACGTGTGGTTCCTTAACAGTTCCGCTGATAGCCTGAACCGGACAGTTACGAGCGCACTTAGTGCAGCCCTTACACTTCTCAGGATCAATTACGTAGTTCAGCAGAGCCTTGCAAACGCCTGCAGGGCACTTCTTGTCTACGATATGTGCTTCATACTCATCTCTGAAGTGCTCAATTGTGGACAGAATTGGGTTTGGTGCTGTCTGACCGAGTCCGCAAAGAGCGTTGCTCTGAATGTAATGAGCCAGCTCCTGTAACTTGTCGAGGTCTTCCAGTTCGCCTCTGCCTTCTGAAATCTTCTCCAGAATCTCGAGCATTCTCTTAGTTCCGATACGGCATGGTGTGCACTTACCGCAGGACTCTGAGCATGTGAATCCAAGATAGAACTTAGCGATATCTACCATGCAGTTGTCCTCGTCGAGTACGATCATTCCGCCGGATCCCATCATGGAACCGATTGCCTTCAGTGACTCATAGTCGATAGGAACATCATATGACTTAGCCGGAATACATCCGCCGGAAGGTCCACCTGTCTGTGCAGCCTTGAACTTCTTACCATTAGGTACTCCGCCACCGATCTCCTCAACTACCTGTCTCAGAGTTGTTCCCATAGGAACCTCTACAAGACCTGTGTTGTTAACCTTACCACCGAGTGCGAATACCTTAGTTGCCTTGGAAGTCTCAGTACCGTACTGGCTGAACCACTCAGCACCCTTGAGGATGATCTGAGGGATGTTAGCATATGTTTCAACGTTGTTCAGAACTGTTGGGCTCTCGAATAATCCCTTAACTGCAGGGAATGGTGGACGAGCATGGGGCTCACCTCTGTTACCCTCGATTGATGTCATCAGAGCTGTTTCCTCGCCGCAAACGAATGCGCCTGCACCGAGTCTCAGGTCGATGTCAAAATCAAATCCTGTTCCGAAGATGTTCTTACCGAGAACGCCGTAGTCTCTTGCCTGATCGAGAGCGATCTTCAGTCTGTCTACAGCGATTGGGTACTCAGCTCTTACGTAGATGTAACCCTGGTTAGCTCCAATTGCATATCCTGCAATTGCCATAGCCTCGATAATTGCATGTGGGTCTCCCTCTAAGATGGAACGATCCATGAATGCACCCGGGTCACCTTCGTCGGCGTTACATGCAACATACTTCTGAACTTCGCCTCTGTTACCGCTGGCAAATAACCACTTCTTACCTGTTGGGAATCCTGCACCGCCACGACCTCTTAATCCAGAATCAAGAACAGTCTGAATTACTTCATCAGGAGTCATCTCCTTGAGTGCCTTAGCGAGGGCAAGATAACCATCTCTTGCAACGTACTCATCAATATCCTCAGGATTAATCTTACCGCAGTTGCGGAGAGCCATTCTGAGCTGTTTGTTATAGAATGCGGAATCAACGTACAGAATATCTTCTCCGTCAGTTCCTTCTTCCTTCATCAGGTACTCTTCAACAACATCTCCACCGAGGATGTGCTGATTGAAGATTCTGTCAACCATGTCAATGCTAACTTCCTGATAGAAAGTGTTTCCAGGATAAACTACCATAATAGGTCCCTTAGCGCAGAGTCCCTGGCATCCTGTCATAATGATTTCAATATCATCCTTCTTGCCAGCCTTGTCGATCAGAGACTCAAGTCTCTCTCTCAGCTCAAAACTGTGATTGGAAGTACAACCAGTACCACCGCAAACAAGGATGTATGTCTTCTTAGCAGCTTCGGCATTATCAGGATTGAATCTGATTGCTACCTGGCCCTGCTTTGCCTCTTTAATCTCTTTGAGTTCTTGCAGTGTTTTCATGATTAACCCTCCTGTAGCCTACTCGTACTTAGCAAGAATATCTGCAACCATATCTGGCTTCATCTTGCCGTAAACATCACCATCAACGATCATTACTGGAGCAAGTCCGCAAGCACCTACGCAACGGCATGTCTCGATTGAGAACTTACCATCAGCTGTGCATTCTCCGTCCTTAATTCCGAGAACTTTCTCAACTTCTTCCAGAACATTTCCGGAGCCCTTAACATAGCAAGCTGTACCAAGACAAACTGATACAACGTACTTGCCCTTAGGCTGCATTGAGAACTGTGCATAGAATGTAGCTAC
>JAZUDV010000034.1:0-31234 GCA_045639825.1 Anaerovoracaceae bacterium | reverse complement strand
CATTTCTACAGATCATTCTATGTATATCAGTATGCAACAGGATACTCTGCTGCAAATGCAATAGCTAATAGGATTCTTAATGAGGGAGAATCAGCTCGTAATGATTATCTTGAATTCCTTAAGACAGGTTCATCCGACTATCCGATTGAACTGCTTAAGATTGCCGGTGTTGATATGAGCACAGAGCAGCCTGTACTGTCCGCACTCGATACATTCGACGAACTGGTAAATGAACTCGAAAGGATAATGTAATGTCTAAGAAAATATTTATTTATTCGAACAATAAGAGCTTTTCAGTCAACACTATGACCGCCTTCACTGACGGTCTTAAAGCACGTGGATGGGAAATTCTTCCTGAATATAGTGCAGATGCAGATCTTCTGGCATGCATAGGTGGCGATGGTACATTCCTTAGCTTTTGTCACAAATTCCAGTTTCCTAAGATTCCTATAATAGGCATCAACACAGGTCACCTGGGATTCTTTCAGGAAGCAATGCCTGATACTCTTGACCGTCTGGTCGAAGTGCTTGACAACGAGGATTACCAGATTCAGATTATTCGCCCTGTCGACTGCATCATACACACAGACAGGAACACATATACAAGAATTGGTATTAATGAGATTCTTATCCGTGGCACATACTCACATATTTCAACCACAGAGATTAAGATCGGCGATACCAAGGTTCAGGATTTTGCAGGTGATGGAATTCTTGTTTCAACTCCTGTAGGCTCCACTGCATATAACTATTCACTCGGAGGTTCTCTGGTATCCCCTGATCTGAATATTCTGCAGCTCACACCTGTAGCGCCTATGAATACCAATGCTTACAGATGTTTCCACTCCAGTGTACTTCTCCCTGCATCTGAAACAATTACTCTCAGAGGCAAGAGCAGAAGCGCTAACGGAACAATCATTGTTTCCTTCGATGGCAGAACCCATGAATTCAACAACGTTGAATACTGCGAGATCAAGCAGTCATCACATGAGATTCACCTCATCAGATTCAAGGACTACAACTACTGGGCTAAACTGTCCTCGAAGCTGCTCTGAAACATACAAAAACGCACACTTAAGTAGTTCATAATATTCGCATTATCAACTTAACAATTTGTAACAAGAAACAATTGGAGAATACTGTTCATCACGTAGTACGGCTCTCGCCTCGCTGCGGTCATACGCAGTGGTACTAAGCTCTGTCTACGAAATGCACAAGTGCATTTCTTGCCACTCGCTAAGTACCAGCTACCGCAGAGCCTACGTGCTTAACAGTATTCTCCAATTTCTAATTTATAAATATATAAATTCTTAATAATATGCGAAAGATTGAACGACTTAAGTGTGCCTCCCTCTAAGCTTGCATCATCTTAGCATCCAACAACTTCTCTAATGCATGTTCAAAATCCTCCGGTAGCGGTGCAACTATTTCCATATCCTCATGAGTATGCGGATGCTTTAGTCCGAGATAGTACGCATGTAAAGCTTGTCTGTTAATCAGATCAGGTCTTCCGCCATAAAGCTCATCTCCAATAATTGGATGACCTATATGTGACAAATGAACTCTTATCTGATGTGTCCTGCCGGTATGGATAGTTAATTCGACCAAGCTATAATCACCTCTTATATCAGAGTTCTTCCTATCCTCTTCCCTGAAGTGTTCTAACACATGTACGTCAGTAACGGCATCCTTGCCACCTTCCATCATAACTTCTCTCTGAATTGATACATCTGATGGTCTGCCAACCGGAAGGTCTATTGTCACGTCCTTCTCAATTATTCCATGAACAATAGCTTTGTATTTCTTGACCGTGGTGCCCGCCCTCATCTGATTGGAAATATCATCCTGTGCATTAGCATTCTTGGCAACGATGATAATTCCGGTAGTATCCATATCGATACGATTAGCAAATCTTACTTTGAATGACTGCCCACTGTCCTGCATATACTTCATTACAGCATTAGCAACAGTACCTGTCGGATGACCGTGAGTCGGATGAACAATAATGCCGGGTTGCTTGTTAACAGCGATAATATCATCATCCTCATAGATAATATCCAATGGAATATCTTCAGGAGGAAAATCACTTGTCTCTTCAGGCAGCCTTATTGAAATCACATCAAACAAATTGGGCTTGATAAAGCCCTTTGTCGGAACACCGTTAAGATCAACAAGAGACTGGAACTTCATTTTGGTCTTGAAGCGAGCTGAAAACTTGTAGTTAGCTCTCAGTATCTCATTGATAGTCATTCCCAGTTCTTCTTCAGTTACAGTATGGTTGTACTTGGCCATTAGTTCTCCTGACCGTTATCCGTGTAGTTATCAATCGGCTCTCTGAATACGTCTTGTTGTTTGTATTTGAAGTTGGCAAAACCACCTGTTATCAGAAGCTCGTAGAATGTGCAGCGTCCGAGTGATACATATCCTAATGCGCAGAACAACGGTGCATCAAGCGCCAGTGAAATAAGTGTGTAATTAACCGAAGTAGTATCGATATTGATAAATAATCCTGCCAATAGAGCCGGAAGTGCTCCTGCAAGAATATATGGTATAAAGCTGATCAAATATCCTATGAGCATCCTGCGATTGCCACGCATTCTCAATTTGCTCTCGGCCATGCAGACGAAGATGTTCTTATCAGGATCATCTGCAAGGATGAAGAACGACTGCGAATAATTGAGTGCAGCAATAATACCCGGAATCAGGAAGCACATAGACCATACTGCTATAAGAGCCGTCTGAGCAAGGAATAGTCCCAATGCCTTAAAATAATAAGTAAAGCCCTCGAACAAAGCTCTGTAATCTGCTTCCCTGCTGCGAAGAGCTGTCAGGCAGTACAGTGCTTCACCGAGATTGAAGACTCCATTAAATAAAAAAGCATAGAAATAACTTGCAACTGCCATTCTAGGCATTCTCTGCAGCAGAACAGGATCGATAGATTTATCAGCATTAGCAATAACATCAGCTATTGTAGTCGGGAGTGCCATTCCTATCATCTCAGGAATAATATCCTGAGCAATATAAAGCAAAAAGAACCCCATTAAGAATTTAACAAGAAAATCTTTGGAATGATTCCTCAGCTTATCATGAAGAACTTGCGGATGTGCATTTACTTTATAACATTTTATCGCATCATATTTTGGTGGCATTTTTATCTCCTTGCCTAAATCTGTACCTTGCTAGTATAACACAAAAGCAGCCTCAGTACGAGGCTGCCTCCGTATTAATTTTTTGAATTTAATTGCATTTGGGTCTGTCCCCTTTTTGCAATTTGGTCACAGGGGTCTGACCCTATGTTGCATTATCTGAGGTCTGCTCCTACAGCTTTGCCAAGAACATTGATGATACCGCTCATCTTCTTATCAATCTGCTTAGCGTTCATTGTTGAATCATCGTTACCGATCTTAACGCTCAGCATGATGGACTTCTTTCCTGCAGGAACCTGCTCGCCTCTGTATTCCTCAACGAACTTAACTTCCTTAACCATCATCTTGATAGCGTTGTAAATCTCTGACCACTTAACTGACTCATCAACAAGAATTGAGAGATCCTTGTCAACAAGTGGGAACTGTGGCAGGTGCTTGAACTCATTAGTTCTTGAAGGCAGTGCCTTAAGCTTGTCAGTATCAATTTCGAATGCAGCAGCGTTAGCCCTCTTAATACCTGAATCTGACAGAGCCTGAACTGACAGCAGTCCGATTGATCCTACCATCTCACCTTTAAATACGATGTTGAGCCATACCTTCTCGTCAGCCCAGGATGGCTTAACCTTCTGCTCGAACTTAGCCTCCTTGCAATCAACGAATGGCAGTCCTTCGCAGTGACAGTATCCGGGAATACCCTCAATAACGCCCTTAACCTGGAAGAAGAGCTTCTTAGCATCATCGCCTAAGATGGCACCACTCAGCAGATTCTTGTGAATTGGAAGTGTCTCATCTTCTGAACTTGGATGATACTCTCCCTTAGAGAAGCACTGTGCAGCCTCAAAGATTGCGAAGCTATCGAAATATCTGTAATTCTTCTCAATTGCCTCGAGTGCACCAGGAATCAATGACTGTCTTAAATATGCTGTCTCAGGTGAAGGTGGAGTTGCAAGCTTTACGCAAGTCTCTTTATCAATACCTGCAGCTGTAATATACTTCTCCTCAATCCAAGGATAAGTGAAAATTTCGTTGAATCCGCATCTGAATGCCAGATACTCTCTCATAGCTCTACCGAGTTCCTTATCCGGCTGCTTAACTGAATGCTCGAAGTTAACAGGCAGTGGCTTAGCCTCGAAATACTCATATCCAAGCAGTCTTGCAATCTCACCGAGAACATCATCTCTCATTGAGATATCACCTGTTGATCTCCATGTAGGAGCTGTACACTTATATACACCATTATTGAATTCAACAGCAAATCCGAGTCTTGTAAGAATGTCTTCAATCTCTGCCTGTGACAGAACCTTACCCAGTCTAACATCGAGGAACTCCTGCGTAATCTCAACTACAGCGTTCTTAGTCTCTACAGGATATGAGTCACCAAATGCAGTAATCTTGCATTCAGGGAAGATTTCCTTGAAGAGATCGAGTGCCATAGCAAGTCCAAGATCTACTCTCTGAGTATCGATGCCCTTCTCGTATCTCATGCTGGCATCTGTCTTCTCATCGAATCTTCTTGAAGTCTTACGGATTCCGGGAGCTGTAAATGTTGCAGCCTCGAGAACAACAGAAGTAGTTGTATCAAGGATAGAATCCTTCTTGCCTCCCTTGATTCCGGCAAGAGCCATAGGTTCCTTGGAATCGCAGATAACGAGATCACCTTCAGCAAGGTCAAGATCCAGCTCGTCAAGAAGTAAGAGCTTCTCGCCGGATTTAGCACTTCTGACAACAACCTTCTCACCTTCAACGTGAGTGCTGTCAAATGCATGTAATGGCTGTCCTACAGCAATCATTACATAATTTGTAATATCAACAATTGCGTTAATAGGTCTCATACCACCATTAGTGATAAGAGTCTTCATCCATACCGGAGATTCCTTAACGCAAACATTTTCAATCTTTGTTGCAGAGTATCTTGGGCACTGATCAGGTGCTTCAATCTCTACATCATATTTAGCAAGTCCTTCAGGCTTAGCTGCAGGAAGAGACTTAAACGGCAACTTGTAAATAGCAGCCAGTTCTCTTGCTACTCCATAGTGACCCCAGAGATCAGGTCTGTTAGTGAGTGACTTGTTGTCGATTTCAAGGATAATATCAGATGCACCAACAACATCAGCAACATTCTGACCTACTTCGCACTCAACACCATACTGTGTGAAGTCTACTATCTCATGATCATCCTCACTTGGGAAATAATCTGCAAGGAATACTTCTGTAGCACCACAGATCATTCCGTATGAAGGCTCGCCACGGAGTTTGGATTCTTTGATTTCTACAGGGTCTCCTTCACCGTGCCAATATACAACAGCACCCGGCTTGGAAACGCAAACCTTGTGCCCTGCAGTAAGGTTGGATCCTCCGCATACGATTTGCTTGAGTTCTCCTACTCCGCAATCAACCATGCAGATTCTAAGTGAATCAGCATTAGGATGTGCCTTGACTTCCTTGATCTCGCCAACAACGATATCGTGGAATTTGTCTGCAGTATTTGTTACTTCTTCAACCTCAACGGTTCTCATAGTGAGGTCATAAGAAATCTGTTCAGGTGTGAGATCGCTTGGAAGATCTACGAATTTCTTAACAAGATTAAGAGAAATATTCATCTTATGCCTCCTTTCCTACTTGAACTGCTTGAGGAATCTCAGATCAGCACTGTGGAAGTATCTTACATCGTCTACTCCATAGCGCATCATTACGAGTCTATCAAGTCCGATATTGGTGTAGAATCCTGTCCATTCGTTAGGATCAAGTCCTGCAGAACGCAGTACATTAGGATGAATAACGCCACCAGGCATTACCTCAATCCAACCTGCCTGGTTACAAGCTCTGCAGCCCTTACCACCGCACAACAGGCATTCCATATCTATTTCATAGCCCGGCTCTGTAAATGGGAAGAATCCTTCTCTCATTCTTACATTTACCTTGCGTCCGAATACTTTCTCAAGGATGGTCTCAATCATTACTCTACCGGAGCTGAAAGAAATATCCTTATCTACGATAAGAGCCTCATACTGGAAGAAAGCTCTCTCATGTCTGGCATCAGTCGCCTCATTACGATAAACTCTTCCCGGATATACGAATCTTGCAGGTGCACCAACCTCGAGAAGATGTCTAACAGAACCGCCTGTAAGGTGTGGCCTCATGCACAGTCTGTCGCAGCCTTCCTTATCCTCAGTGCCATCAATCCAGTAAGTGTCCATGGACTGTCTTGCCGGATGGTCTGCAGGGAAGTTAAGGTTATCGAAAGCATACTTTTCACTACTGATATCGTCTTCGTTGTATATTTCAAATCCCAGTGATCTAAAGGCATCATTAAGGTCGTAGCACATCTGAGTAATTGGATGAAGTGCACCCTTAGGCACTTCAATACCAGGAAGAGTAAGATCGATCTCGCCATCAATTACTGATGCGTGTGCTACAAGATCTTCTTCCTTCTCATCAATCTTCTGTGCAAACAGGTTCTTGATTTCATTGGATTTCTGGCCGACTGTCTTCCTAAGTTCAGGCTCAAGTCCGCCCAGGCTCTTCAGTACTTCCTGAAGTTCGCTCTTCTTACCGGTCAGATCTTTTCTGATAGTTTCAAGAATATTCAGATCTGCCGCATTCGCAATTCTCTCAAGACCTGATTCGCGAATCTGTTCTAATTTCTGCAACATATAATGCCTCCTTAGTTAGGAAATAATATTTCCAAACTGATTGAATACCGGTGCTAATACCAGCGAAGTAATAGTCATAAACTTTATAAGAACGTTAACGGATGAAACTACAATAATAGAATTCTCCTTACCCAGCTTAACGTCCAAATTATTAACAAGGAATGAAGTAATCATACCGGATGTTACAAGGCCTCCCAGCATTCCACCGAGAGTCTCTGTTCCGAGGAAGAGACCGATCAGAATAGGAATAAGGATAGCTGTAAGATCCATAATGAAGTTGTAATCTCTTTCATCGGAATTCTTAGAATACATTGTTACATATACCAGCGGCATAGTTACTCCAACGAGAAGTCCTGCGAGAACCTTAGGTGTAACAATGCTGATTGCCTGCAGCTGTGCAAAGTCAGTGTAGGCAATAAAGAGTGCCAGTACAGCGAGCGCAGATGCACAGGTTGAATAGCCGTTTCCCAGTTTAACAATCGATGTGTTGATGTCCGTTACAACACCGAAAGCATTAATTGAGATTAGAACAGCTGTAAATGCAACGAATCCCAGAGCTGAAAGAACGATACCGTACAGTCCGATAAAGTAATAAGGCACAACCATCGCAACTGCGAATAGAATAACCGGAATAATAACCATATTCCTTGAAGAGCAAATTGCAGTGGCAATACCAAGTACAATACCGATAACAAGTGCAACAGCATATACATAAGACTGCAGCATCTTGTATGAGATGAATGCAGAAGCAGGAATAACAATAATAGCTGTGACAATTACACAGATATTAATGTGCTGACCCTTCCATGATCTCTCTCTGCCTCTTACGAATATACTACCTACAACAGATGCAACGATACCGATTCCAACGATTAACAGCGGGAATATCGCTGCAGTTCTAGCATTAAATGTAGATGTGATATTTGAAGTATTTACCGCAAGAGTACTAAGCAGAATAGCTGAAACAATAGTCTCAATGTATGACTCATACAGATCGGCAACAGGCTTGAATCTTGTTCTGTTGTAAAGAACGACTGTAGATGCACCGAACGCATAGCAGGCTATTGCAGTGCTAACGTCTGCCAGGTTGATTGGAATAAAGATTGCGCCAAGTGCCAGCAGACCAAAACTTGTCATAAACAATCCCGCAGCTACACCGGTTCTGTAAGAAACGCGGAAAGCTTTGGTATTATTATCCTCGATAAGTGATAACTCAGTTCTGCCTATCGCAACTACTCTACTGCCAATAAACTCAATGAACAGCGACATTGCGGATCCGTAAACATACAGAATACATTCAAACCATCCAACAAGAATTCCAATTGCAACAGAAAGAACGATAATCGTAATGATTATCGTCAGCCATTCATCCCTGTGGAATAAATCATTATTAAATGAAATAGTCTGGTAATCAGCTCTGTGCTTGCCGTTAACTCTGGAAACCCATGAGAAAAATGCGAATGCCAGCAGCAAACCAACCAATCCACAAATTAGTGGTATGAGTTTAAGCATTATTCAGCTCCTATATTTACGGCTAATTAATTGAAAATTGCAACAATAGCAAGAGATACAACGATGTATACAATAGCAACAACAGTTGTAATTCTGCTAAGAAGTGCGTCGTATCCTCTGCTCTTCTTCTTACCAAACAGCTGCTCAGCGCCACCGCCGATAGTGCCTGAAAGACCATCACTCTTACTCTCCTGGAGAAGAATGCTAACGATAAGAATTAAAGAAGCAATTACGAGAATAATCATTAATGCAGTATGCATAATTTCCTCCTTGTAAAAAAGTACATATTTTGACTTCTAATAATAACATGAAGAACCCCGACTGTCAATTGACAACGGGGTTCTAATGTATGAATTTTCAACGGATTTACTTGAGTGAATTAGCTGCTTCGGCGATGGTTGCAAAGTTATCAACCTTGAGTGAATCACCACCGATAAGTCCACCATTGATGTCAGTCTGGGACAGGAGCTCAAGTGCATTTCCTGCTTTCATGCTGCCACCGTACAGAACCATGAGCTCATCACCAACTGCAGGGTCCTCGTACATTCCGGAAACGATGCCTTTAATGAATGCACACATCTCTTCAGCCTGAACAGGTGTTGCTGTCTTGCCTGTTCCGATAGCCCAGATTGGCTCGTAAGCAATAACAATATTCTTAAGCTCATCCTTATAGATGCCTTCGAGGTCTGCAAAGAGCTGAGCTGCTACGAAAGTCTGCTCACCCTTGGCTTCTCTGATGTCCAGAGATTCTCCAACACAGAGGATTGGCTTAATTCCATTCTCAAGAAGAGCCTTGAGCTTACGGTTGCATGTATCGTCTGTCTCATTGAAGTACTGTCTTCTCTCAGAGTGCCCGATAACACAATAGTCAACTCCGATTTCCTTCAGCATAGGAACAGAAATCTCGCCTGTATATGCTCCGGATGGCTCGAAATGAACATTCTGTGCTCCGATCTTCACTCCGGATCCTTCAAGAGCCTTCTTGAGTTCAACCAGCTGTGTAAATGGTGCCATAATAGCGCAGTCTTCAGCGTTTTCAAGCTTCTTAGCCTTGAGAGCCTCAGCGAACTCTACTGCTTCAGCAGTAGTTTTGTTCATCTTCCAGTTGCCTGCGATTAAAAACTTCTTCATATTACTTCTCCTCAATAATAGCGATTCCAGGGAGAACCTTTCCTTCAAGGAACTCAAGGGATGCACCGCCACCGGTTGAAATATGAGTCATCTTGTCACCAAGTCCGAACTGCTGAACAGCTGCAGCACTGTCTCCGCCACCGATAACTGTTGTAGCATCAGATGCAGCCAGGCACTCAGCTACAGCCTTAGTTCCTGCAGCGAAATTGCTCATCTCGAATACGCCCATAGGTCCGTTCCAAACGATTGTCTTAGCTGTCTTAAGTGCAGCAGTGTACTCAGCGATTGTCTTAGGACCGATATCCATTCCCATTCTGTTCTCAGGAATAGCATCGATATCATATGTATCGAAAGCAGAGTCATTGGAGAACTCGTCAGCAGCAACTACATCTACAGGGAGCATAAGCTTAACGCCCTTCTCCTCAGCCTTCTTAAGTATATCCTTAGCAAGATCAAGACCTTCTTCGTCAAGTAATGACTTACCGATTGAATAGCCCTGAGCCTTGAGGAATGTGAAGAGCATGCCTCCGCCAATAACAAGGATATCAACTTTATCAAGCAGATTAGTAATTACAGGAATCTTGTCCTTAACCTTAGCTCCGCCCATGATAGCAGCGAATGGTCTCTGTGGATCTTCAACAGCCTCTCCGAGGAACTTGAGTTCCTTCTCAATAAGGAATCCGGAAACTGCAGGAATATAATCAGCAATACCTGTAGTTGAAGCATGTGCTCTGTGAGCTGTACCGAATGCGTCCTGTACAAATACATCACCGAGTTCAGAAAGAGCCTTGCAGAAATCAGCATCATTCTTCTCTTCTTCAGCTCTATATCTAACGTTCTCAATCAGCATTACTTCGCCTGCCTTGAGAGCCTTAGCAGCAGCCTTAACATTATCATCAACAACAACGTCGCTGGCTACTAACTTAACTTCTTTGTTCAGATACTCGCCCAGCTTCTTAGCAACAGGTGCAAGTGTGAACTCAGGCTTTGGTTCACCCTTAGGTCTTCCAAGGTGTGACATCAGAACAATCTTAGCATCATTCTCAAGCAGATACTTAATTGTTGGGAGAGCTGCAACGATTCTTGTATCGTCAGTAATAACGCCTTCCTTCATAGGAACGTTAAAATCGCATCTCATAACGGCTGTCTTGCCGGCCCAGTTAATATCTTTAACAGTCTTCTTCATAGTTATCTCCTTCTATAAAATATGCCGTGCGGTTAAGCACGGCATACATTAATATCAATCTTACTTGTTGTTTCCGTCTACGTTAGCCATGTGTCTAACAAGTCTTAACATATTGCAAGTATAACCGAACTCATTGTCATAGTATCCTACGAGCTTGAAGAATTTGTCATCCAGCTCGATTCCCATCTTAGCATCGTATGCTGATGGAGCTGGCCATCCGAGGAAGTCCATGGATACAACGTTCTCTTCTGTGTAAGTAAGAACGTCCTTCAGTGGTCCTTCTTCACTTGCAGCCTTCATTGCAGCATTGATCTCATCAAGAGTTGCAGAATTCTTCAGCTGAACTGAGAGGTCTACTACAGAAACATCGATAGCAGGAACTCTGAATGCCATTCCTGTCAGCTTGCCGTTAACTTCAGGAATAACCTTGCCAACAGCCTTAGCAGCACCTGTAGTTGTAGGGATGATGTTGTTATAAACAGCTCTTCCTACTCTCCAGTCCTTGTTGGATCTTCCGTCGATAGTCTTCTGCTTGCCTGTTGAAGCGTGGATAGTAGTCATGAGACCCTTCTCGATTCCCCACTTGTCATTGATAACCTTGCAGATTGGAGCCAGGCAGTTAGTTGTGCAGGAAGCTGCAGAAACAACTGTCATGTCGCTAGTATATGTCTCGTGGTTAACACCATATACGAAAGTAGGTGTTTCCTTGCTCTTAGCAGGAGCGGAAATAATAACCTTCTTAGCGCCTGAAGCCAGATGTGGTTCACACTTCTCAGCTGTTGTAAGAGCGCCTGTACCATCGATTACATAGTCAGCACCGAACTTAGCCCAAGGAATGTTGCTTGGATCCTCTTCGAATGATACTGGAATCTTCTTTCCGTCAACGATGATTCCTTCTTCATCATATTCAACAGTTCCAGGGAATCTGCCGAAAGTTGAGTCATACTTAAGAATATAAGCAACGTACTCAGGATCAGCATTTCTCCAGTTAATTCCTACGATCTCGATGTCATCAAACAGCTTAGCTGCTCTCATAACGCATGTAGAAATTCTTCCCCATCCATTAATTCCGATTCTTACCATATCTATCCTCCTGTTTTTAAATAAAATTATTACCTCTTAATACTAACACTAAATCTATTAATTTCAATCATCTGTAACACTTTATTTTGTATTATAAATGCACATTTTTGAGAGCAAGCAGTCATCACACTTAGGTTTTCTCGCATAACAGCATTTTCTGCCGTGGAATATCAGTAAATGATGTGCTCTGATCCACTTTTCTTTAGGGATTTTCTTCATAAGTGCCTGTTCTGTCTTCTCCGGAGTGCTCTCATTGCACAAGCCAATTCTGTTAGCAACTCTGAACACGTGAGTATCTACAGCTATCGCAGGATGGCCAAATCCCTCAGCCATTACTACATTAGCGGTTTTGCGACCAACGCCCGGTAATTTGATAAGATCTTCTCTGTTGTCAGGAACTACTCCGTCGAACTCCTTACGCAATACATTTGCCATAGCGATGATATTTTTTGCTTTGTTCTTATATAGTCCAATAGTCCTGATAATCTCCTCTACATCGGAAATATCGGCATTTGCGAGGTCTTCAGGCTCAGGGTACCTTCTGAATAATTCAGGAGTTACCTTGTTAACACTGACATCTGTAGTCTGGGCCGAAAGAGCTACTGCAATCACCAAATGAAAAAGTGAATCATAATCCAGTGCACATGCCGCTTCGGGATGCATCAGCTCCAGCTGATCAATTACTTCATTAATTTGTTCCTTGTTAAGTATTTTTTTCATAATAGCTCAGTAATCAATTGACTTGTCAGCAAGATGCTCTTACAATAAGTTGTATACAAAAGTACTGATTGTATGTGATTGGAGAACGAAGAACAATTATGGCTAAGCAAACTATCGAGGCATCTGCCCAGCCGTTGTCGGCTAATCTATTTCAAATCATCCAGAAAGACATCCTCTCAGGAGAGATTCCTGCAGGATCCAAACTCACAGAGCAGACATTGTGCAAGAAATACAATGTCAGCAGAACACCGATTCGCGAAGCGTTCAGACAACTCGAAGTTGACGGTCTTATTCAGAACATCCCTAACAGAGGTGCTTATGTTATCGGTCTATCCAACAGAGACATCTCTGACCTCTTCGATATGCGATATCTCTTCGAGATACAGGCCGTTGAATGGGCAATCAATCGCATGACCGAAGAAGAGATTGATGAACTTAGAGAAACCGTTGAATTCATGGAATTCTATACTCTCAAGGATGATACCGATAAGGTAATGCAGTTCAATTCACAGTTCCACAATCTTATTTACAAGGGAACTAAAGATTTCATTCTTCAGAAAACTCTGGCCACATACCAGACATATCTCAAACATTCAGCTCCTTCCAAGAGCTATTCAGACGACTATCTGAAAACTATTCTGGAGGAGCACAAAGCCATATTTGCAGCATTCGAATCCCGCAATGTTGCAGCAGGACGCAAAGCTATGGAGCATCATATGAATCAGTCCAAAATGCGTCGTATGGCAAAATTCTTCTAAACATAAACCTGATAATGCGGGGAATACTGTTATTCTCGGAGTACGGCTCTCGCTTCCGATCATAACAGTATTCCCCGCATTTATAATGTTTATATTAGAATAAAATTCCCATAAAGAAGTTTATACACGGCATTAGGATTATGTCGGTTACATTCAGCAGAATGAGTGCCATCAGTATCCAGCCGCCGTATCTGTAAACAGTGTTGTACCAGCTGTATTTCTCGAGATCAACAAGCTGTGTCAGTATTCCCCATCCATCCAGTGGTGGTACAGGTATCAGATTGAATATCATCAGACAGAGATTGATCTGAACTGTATACATCAGAACAAAGTAGATTACTTCAAACAGTGTTGATCCTGTCTGAGCATATATTCCATAAACCAGCTTGGTCGGGAAAGAGAAAATAATCGCAAGAATCAGATTCATCGTAACACCTGCAAGTGCAACGAGGAGCTCATCTCTTCTTCTCTTCTTGTAATAATACGGATTAATCATTACAGGTTTGCCCCATCCAAATCCACATATAATAAGGCAAATAAATCCGAGCACATCCAGATGCGCTACAGGATTGATGGTGAGTCTTCCCTGCATTCTCGGCGTTGGATCTCCAAGCTTGTTGGACATCCACGCATGTGCGAATTCATGGAAAGACAGTGCAATTATTATTCCGGGAAGGGTCAGTATTTTGGAATAGATACTAAACATATATTGATCCTTTCAGTTTATTCATATTTCCAGCCTTTGCCTGGAGTTAGGTATTCTTCAACTCTTGAATTATAAGAATCCATCGCTTCTTTGAAATATGCCGGGTCAAATCCAACCTCAAATACGTCGTTCATGTACCACTTAGTCAGCAGCGGGTTGAGAACCAGCAGCGGTCCGATAACAGATGTTGCTATCAGATTATTGATACGGATTCCCTCACATGTAGTATCAAGATTGGAAGCATAACCGAGCAGAGTATTAAATGCATAATTCTCAACGTCAGGTCCGTAGATAAATCCGAACAGACTCTTAAATCCTACGATTTTGATTTTCTCATCATATCCCGGATCAAACTCCCCCACATATAGAGAATTATACCTGTCAATTGAAGATCTCTTGGCGCAAATATCAATTAGTCCGAGGCCTTCTGTCACAAGCTCGTCGTCCTCATATATCTGTTTGCCGAATACTTCTACTGCATTACCGGTCAAGAGGAAGTTGACACCATTATCAATGCACTTCTTCAGATCGTTCTTGTACTGTATCAGCTTTCTTATAGCGAGTTTCTGGCTGTTCTCAGTCATTGTTCCCATGTAAATGAGATCCGGTGCTTCCCTGACGAAAGCCGGCTTGTCGTTGAGATGAGTTTCAATGATTTCTATATCATATACAGGCGCGCCGGTATCAAGATGAACAGAAGACTCAAGAGACTCTCTCAGATAACGGATATTGAAAAGTTCTCCGTAGAGATTACATATTTCAGGGAACAGTATTTCAATCTTCATTACTTGATCCCCCTTTCTCTTACTTCATCCTCAACAAGCGGCAGTATCTTCTCGGCAAGTGTCAGAGAATCAGTACCGTAGAGAAGATATACATCAACCGGCTCTTTCAATTTGAGCGCATGCCTTGCCTCATATTCATCAGGTTCCAGAGAAATCCTATCCTCAGGTACTCCAGCAAGACGAAGTCTAAGGTAATAGTCCTTGGCTCTAGGTCCGGTGCATACAACATTCACGATATCATTATCATTAAGGAATTCAAAGTCGCAGTCATACATCCAGCAGATATTCTCAGACCAGTGCTGCTCATCTCCCAGGCAGTTCATCATCAGAATGAGTTCCTTCCTGCCCTTGCAATTAGAAATATAGTCAAATACTCTGGATGATGCCAGTGCATTCTTCTCCTTGGACATCTGTTTGATTACTCTATTCTTACCTATCTCGGTAACCTTGTATCTTGTTGCAACTATTTCAACTGAGTCAAGAAGCTCGGCAATTCTTTCCGGCTTGTAACCCAGTTCTCTCATAATAGCTACAAGTGCTACAACATTATAAATATTGAAAACGCTGTCGTTCAGCAGTCTGTATTTGAACTTGCCATCGCTGTCCGACATCTCAAATGTCATCTTCTTGGTATTAACATTCTGAGCAATGTAATTGCGAGGCGGAGTCTTAAATTTGCAATTTGGACAGAAAGCCTTACCGATATGATGATATCTGAGGTACTCATATCTCAGCAGTGATCCGCACTTAGGGCATATCTGCATATCGTTGATAAGATTGATACACTTAGGTACATCTGTGTCCATTTTATCTATGCCAAAATATACTCTATCATTAGTCGGAGCTACGCCGGATGCGATAATGTCGTCACCATTCAGAATAAGTCTGGTGTTCTCCGGCATATGCTTGGTAAACAGTTTTGCAATAAACTCAGGGTGAGCATTTCTCATTATGGAATCTCTTGTCAGATTGTTAATAAGAAGATACTCAGGCTTAATCGCATTAAAGAGAACCCTTACAGATCTCTCATCTATCTCAAGTACAGCTCTGTCATACTTAATCTTTCCGAGATTGTCAGTCGCATATATGAAGCTGGTAATAATGCCGGTAATAGTATTAGAACCGTAATTATTATCCATAACTTCTTCGCCATCAGCTCTTAGCATATCTACCAGAAGATTGGAGATAGTTGTCTTGCCGTTAGTTCCGGTTATGCCAATTATGTGGTCTGGTTTCTTGGTTAATTCAAGAAACTTCGGGCATATTTTGAGCGCAACAATGCCCGGGAAATTTGTCGCATTGTGCTTGGTAGCCTTAAGCGCAATTATTGATAATTTGGCCATCCAGAGGGCCAGATAATATCTGATTTTCATTAACCAACCTCCCTACCATCAAGGCTGAAAGTTTTGCTGTCAGTAATAAGTACTTTGACTGTAGTTCCTATTATTCCTTCTTTATCAGATGTGAAATTTACTAATTTGAAGTCGTCAGTTCTGCCGCTGAACGTACTGTCATCATTCTTGGAAACGCCTTCAACAAGAACATCATATGTCTTGCCTACATATGTACTGTTCTTCTCGTATGAGATCTCATTGATTAGATCTACAAGTCTATTGAATCTCTCGTGTTTGATATCTTCAGGTATCTGGTCTTCATATCTTGCTGCCGGTGTTCCCTCTCTTGGTGAATACAGGAAGGTAAATGCAGAGTCATATCTTACTCTTTTTACGGCATCAAGCGTTGCCTGAAAATCTTCCTCTGTCTCACCCGGGAAGCCTACGATAATATCCGTAGATATTGAAATATCGGGGCATTTAGACTTAAGTTTGTCAACAATGCTCATGTACTTCTCAAGGTCATAATGTCTGTTCATTCTCTTGAGAACAACATCGCTGCCTGATTGAATCGGCAGATGAATGTTGTGACAGAGTTTGTCACAGCTATTAAAACAATCAATCATCTCATCCGAAATATCCTTAGGGTGTGATGTCATAAATCTGATTCTTTCAAGTCCTTCGACTTCATTAATAGCCTTAAGAAGAGTTGCAAAGTAATTGCCCTGAGCATCCTTGTATGAGTCAACATTCTGTCCGAGTATCATCACTTCCTTAACCCCATCGGCAACAAGGCATCTGATCTCAGAAACCACGTCTTCCAGCTTACGGCTCTTCTCTCTGCCTCTTGTGTAAGGAACGATGCAGTATGTACAGAAGTTATTGCATCCGTAGGTTATATTTACAAGTGCCTTGTGCTTGAACAATCTCTTAGGATGCATTTCGTCCTCGTCAATATGAGGATTGTTATCAACTATTGATATCTGCTTCTTGCCTGTCTTAAGTCTTCTGTCAAGAAGCTCCGGGAACCTACCGATATTCTGAGTACCGAAAACGATATCTACCCAGGAGAAGGCAGAACGAATCTTCTCAACAACCCAAGGTTGCTGAGGTATACAGCCGCAGACGCACATGATAAAATCAGGATTGGATTTCTTGACCTTCTTGAAAGTGCCGAGAACACCGAAGAATCTGTTGTCGGCATTCTCTCTGACACTGCAAGTATTCATAACAACCAGATCGGCCTGATACTCGTCCTCTATATATTCATAACCCATAGCTTCCAGAAGTCCGGCAATATTCTCTGAATCATGCTCATTCATCTGGCAGCCATATGTAATAATGTGATACTTCACTTCTTATTCTTGTACTCCTTAATCTTGTTTCCAATTTCGAGCTTTGGTTCTTCACCGGCTCTCAGTCTCTTAATATTCGCCCTGTGATTGTAGATAATAAAAGCAGCAATAACCAGTGCGAAAGGAGTCATTTCTCTTGCAATAAAGAACATCAAGATTGGATACAGAATTGCTGCCGTAAGAGATGCAACAGACATTCTCTTATCGCAAGCCAATACAATCAATCCGATGAATACTGCAAGAAAAGCTGATGGCCAGTTAAGTGCAAATGCAGCACCAAGAGCTGATGCTACGCCCTTGCCACCTTTGAATTTGTACAGGTATGGGAAGCAATGTCCCAACATAACACATACAAATCCTACGTAACCGCCGTACGGCCATGCAAATGCAAGACCAAATTTTACAGCGATAAAACCCTTGAGTGCATCAAGAAGGAGTGTAACAAGTCCTGCCTTGAGTCCAAGTGTTCTAATTACATTAGTCGTGCCCGGATTGCCACTACCCTCTTGAGTAATGTCAACTCCGTAAACTTTGCCGAGCATCCTTGCAGGACTGAAGTTTCCCAGGAAATACGCAACAATTGCCACAAAAACGTTCCTAATAATTGTATTAATCATTATCCTTGCCTCGTCTCTCGTTCCAAATAAACTTTACAGAAGTACCCTCGAAGTTATAAGCTTCGCGGATCTTGTTCTCCAGATATCTTGCATAGGAGAAGTGCATGAGCTCCCTGTCATTGATACTGAAGGAGAATAACGGCGGCTTGACATTTACCTGAGTTCCATAATAAATCTTAAGTCGTCTACCCTTATCTGAAGGTGGCTGTCTCATCATAACAGCATCTTCAATAATCGCGTTCAGCTTGCCTGTTGTGATACGCATTTCTCTGTTGTCTGCGATTTCAGCAGCCTTGGCGATAATATCAAATATTCTCTGCTTATTAAGCACAGATACGAATAACACCGGAGCATAGCTGGCAAACAGCAACTCGGCCTTGATCTTGCGCTCGTAATCACGCATTGTGTTGGTCTCTTTCTCAATAAGATCCCATTTATTCACAACAACCATCAGGCCCTTGCCTGCCTCATGAGCATAGCCTGCAATCTTCTTGTCCTGTTCGGTAAGACCCTCAACTGCATCTATCATCAGAATGCAGATATCACATCTCTCGATAGCCGCGATGGCACGAACAACACTGAACTTCTCAATGCTGTCATGAACCTTGGACTTCTTACGAAGACCTGCAGTATCAATCAGTGTATAAGCCTTGCCTTCATAGTCAAAAGGAGTATCAATGGTATCCCTCGTTGTTCCGGCTATCGGTGATACGATTACTCTGTTCTGCTTGGTGAGTGCATTAACAAGAGAGGATTTGCCGACATTAGGTTTACCTATAATAGCAATGCTTGTTCTATCCTCATCTCTGCCCCAGGATTCCTCAGGAAAACCGAAAACAATGCGATCCAGGAGATCTCCCATGTTGAGCATATTAGCAGCACTGATAGCAATAGGTTCACCAAGACCCAGCTCATAGAAATCATAAATGGCATCATACTCATTGTTAGGTTTGTCGACCTTGTTAACAACCAGAATGACCTCTTTGCCGGTTCTACGCAACATTGCCGCAACTTCTCTATCAGCAGTTGTAAGGCCTTCCTTGCCATCAACCATAAAGAGAATTACATCAGCCATGTCCATAGCCATAACAGCCTGTTCTCTCATCTGTGAGAGAATAATATCATCAGTTCTTACCTCGATACCGCCTGTATCGATAATACCGAACTCCTTGTTACGCCATTCTGTCTCGGCATAAATACGGTCACGTGTTACTCCCGGAATATCCTCAACGATAGCTCTACGTTCACCTACCAATCTATTAAAGAAAGTCGACTTACCTACATTAGGTCTGCCTACAATTGCCAGTATTGGCTTACTCATCGAAAATACCCTCCGCGAACTCTTTAGCATTGAATGGGAGCAGATCATTCATACCTTCACCCATTCCGATAAACTTGATAGGCATATCAAATTCATCAGTTACAGTGATGGAAATACCGCCTCTTGCAGTTCCATCCATCTTAGTCAGTATTACACCTGTAATATCTGCAATATTATTAAATTCCTCAGCCTGACTGATAGCATTCTTTCCGGTCGTAGCATCAAGAACAAGGATGTTCTCTCTTGTTGCCTCAGGATACTCTCTGGAGATGACCTTGCTCATCTTCTCGAGTTCCTTCATCAGGTTAACCTTGTTCTGACGTCTTCCTGCTGTATCGCAGATAAGAACGTCAGTATTTGATGCCTTGGCAGCCTGTATCGCATCATAGATAACAGCAGTTGGATCAGCGCCTTCCTCATGAGCAACAACTCTGCAGCCGACCCTATCGCCCCAGAGCTGTAATTGCTCTGCTGCAGCAGCTCTGAAAGTATCAGCAGCCGCAAGAATAACGGATTTACCCTGTTCCTTGTACATATGAGCCAACTTGGCGATGGAAGTAGTCTTACCTCCTCCGTTAATTCCTATCATCAGAATGATGAGGGGATAATCCTCAGACATCTTATTACGCTCACCCTTGTCGATAATCTCTTCTATGACACCTTTGAGTTCGATCTTGATGCCGTCAGCCTTGGTAATATACTTGTCGGTAATTACCTTCTTCAGCTTCTCCATGATCTTATCAGAAGTATCGATACCGATATCTGACATTACAAGGCCTTCCTGCAATTCTTCCAGGAACTCCGGACCCAGATCAGGGTTGTCATATACGACATTGGTAATGCTATCAATGAAACGCCTGAACGCGTTCTTCTTATCAAATAAACCCATAAACTATTCTCCTATATCGAATTCATCACCCAGCTTGAGCGACAGCATCTTGGAAATACCCTGCTCCGGCATTGTAACGCCATAGAGTACATCGGCATGTTCCATTGTTGCCTTCTGGTGAGTGATTAGCGCGAACTGAATATCATCAAAATTCTTAAGGTAGTCAGAGAATCTCTCGATATTAACCTCATCCAGAGCCGCCTCAACCTCATCGAGAATAACGAACGGTGTCGGTTTGGCCTTAAGTACAGCGAACATCAGAGCAATAGCAGTAAGTGTTTTCTCTCCACCGGATAACAGATTAATGTTCTTAAGCTTCTTGCCAGGTGGCTGAGCTGTAATCTCAATGCCTGACTCGAGAGGATTGTTCTCATCCTCAAGTCTCAGCTCCGCATATCCTCCGCCGAAGAGTTCCTTGAATGATTCCTCGAAGTTGACAACTACCTGATCGAAATTCTCCTTGAACTTGACTCTTATAGTCGTATCCATATTGCTGATAATTTCGTTCAACTCCTTCATTGCCTTGCTTATGTCAGCTTCCTGAGCAGTCATGAACTCATATCTCTTGCTGACAGCTTTATACTCTTCGATGGCACCAATGTTAACATCTCCAAGTTCAGCCATTCTCAGTTTGATTTCTCTGGACTCCTTATTGCCTACTGTAATGCCAAAATCGTCATCCTTCATATCAAGGGCTTCGGCGTAGCTGACCTCAAATTCCTCCCAGAGCTTGTCTTTCTGTGTCTCCAGCAAGGTCTCATTACGAGCAGTCTTAATCTCGAGTCTGTACTTGTCATCTCTAATCTGTTCAAGGGCCTCGTTGTTGGACTTCTGGGCACGAATGGTTTCTTCGTTATTCTGCCTATTACTGTCCATCTTAACAGTAAGAGCCTCTATCTTATCTTCGAGATCCTTTTTCTCTTGAACAAGAGTATCCTGTTTCTCACCGGATTCAGTGCTACTGCTTGTCAGCAGATTGCGCTGCTTCTCCAGTTCATTTCTACTCTGTGTATCGTCCTCCAGGCTTGATTCTAGCTCAGTGATTGTGTCTCTGATTCTTTCAATCATCTCATTCTGAGCAAGTACTTTGGTCTCCTGTTCACCCATCTTGACCTTGAGCTGTACGATGGTCTCATTATCGTTCTCAATTACAGACTTGAACTCATCATATTGATCGATAAGTGCCTCAGTCTTAGTCTCAAGGGTCTTAGCCTCGGCATCCGATTCCTCAATCTGCAGCTGATACTTCTTGATCATTGCGTTTGCGCTCTCGAGGTCTCCGGCAATAGTCTTAATCTCATTCTCATATTTATCATTGGCATCTTCACCGGTCTGAACCAGCTCATCAGCATGATCCTTGTCAGTCTTGAGAACGTTGAAGTCAATTTCCAGTTGCTGTATCTTGTCATTAAGAGCCATTCTCTCATCAGTGAGTTTCTTCTCTTCATTTCTGGCAGATTCGCGTTCTTCTTTCAGCTTGTCAGACTGTTTGTTATAATCAGTAATCTTGGATTCAAGTTCTCCAATCTCCTTCTTACGATCCAGGAGATTTGCAGTCTTGTTAGCAAATTTACCACCGGTAATTGCTCCGTATGAATTGATGACTTCACCATCAACTGTTACAATTCTGAATCCACCGACATTCATCTTGGAAATCATAATGGCATTATCCATTGTGTCGGCAATAATTACTCTGCACAGCAGGTAATCAACAATCTCGTCATATTTACTGTCAGATGTTACCATCTCGGAAGCAAGTCCTATGTAACCAACAGCATTCTTAACCTCGTTAGTCAATGGCAGTCTGTCGGCATGAACAGATGCTACAGGCAGGAATGTTGCACGACCTGCCTTGGACGATTTGAGCCAGTTGATTGCTGACTTGGCACTGTCATCATCCTTACAAACTATGTTCTGCAGATTGTTACCAAGAGCAGTCTCGATAGCAACTTCATATCCGGCCGGAACATTGATAAGATCCGATACCGTACCGAGAATGCCACCCATAGACTTCTGCATCAGCATTCTAACGGCATTGTTATAGCCCTCGTAATTATGTTCCATCTCTTCGATGGTGTTCTTACGAGCAATGGCTCTATTAGTTGTAGCTGCCAGTTCATCAATCTCAGCATTCAGAGACTCAATCTTCTTAGCTGCTGCAGCAATTCCGTCAGAGAATTCATATACAGACTTTCTTGCCTCAGCCAATTCTGACTCTTTGTTGGTTAGTGCATTCTGAATTTCATCTCTTCTGGCCAGATTCTCTGCTGCCTTAACATCCTTACCATTGAACTCCTGCTGGAGACTTTCCTTTCTGTCAAGCAATGTCTTCTTGTAGTTCTCCAGAGTTGTTATCTCAGCATTCAGCCTTACCTTGCTGTTATTAAGCTCAATAACTCTTTCCTTAGCCTGTTCAATATCAGAGTTGATATTGGACGCCTGAACAGTGTGCTCATTATATGCAATTACAGCCTTCTCATACTCAGACTTAGCAGTATCCATAGATAAACCGAGTTCACTGTCATTCTTCTCAAGTTCACTAAATGTTGCTCTTTCTGACTCGAGCTTGGTCTCAGTTTCACTTATTGCTGCATTAAGTCTTACTAATTCCTTCTCGATATTAGCCAGTCTCTCAGCATTCAATTTGCCACCGCTGGTAATGATGTTAAGTTCCTCAACCTTAGCCAGGAGGTTTTCATTTGATTGATTGAGTTCCTGATTGAGTTCAGCATCTTCGAGTCTGTATTTCTCAAGTTCCTCTTCGTACTTAAGACTCAGTTCAGTTGCTTCCTTCAACTTGGCCTCAAGTTCCTTCAGCTCCTCAGCACCCTGCTTAACGCTTTTATCAAGGCTCTCCAGGTTGTGAAGAATAATATTAATTCCAAGTGTCTTATATCTATCTCTAAGAGCTATATACTCTGTTGCCTTCTCACTATCTTCCTTAAGTCCATCAATTCTGCCTTCAATTTCAGAAATAATGTCCTTAACTCTGTCCAGATTATCTGTTGCTGTTTTAAGCTTGTTCTCAGCATCAGTCTTTCTGGATTTGTACAATACAACGCCTGCAGCCTCTTCGAAGATCTGTCTTCTGTCTTCACCCTTGCTGCTGACAATCTCTGCTATCTTGCCCTGACCGATAATGGAATATCCGTCAACTCCGATACCGGTATCCATAAATAGCTCTTTAATATCCTTGAGTCTGCACAGATTACCGTTGATGAGGTATTCACTCTCACCGGATCTGTACATTCTTCTCGTTACAGCTACTTCGTTATATTCCAGAGGCAAAATCCCTGTACTGTTATCAATTACAAGCGACACCTCTGCCATACCACGCGGCTTGCGAGTTGCTGTTCCGGCGAAGATGACATCCTGCATCTTGCTACCACGGAGCTGCTTGGAACTCTGTTCACCGAGAACCCATCTAAGAGCATCAGAAATATTGGACTTACCGCTTCCATTAGGGCCAATAATGCAAGTAACGCCGTCATTCAGTTCGATTGTTACAGGGTCAGCGAATGATTTAAATCCCTGCATCTCAATTCGTTTAAAATACACCTATATTTCTCCCTTCGACAGTACGTGCTCTGCCGCAGCCTGTTCAGCCTTGGCCTTGCTTTTGCCGCTTCCTTTTCCCAGAACCTTTCCGTCTACTGCAACCTGAACACTGAAGGTCTTGTCGTGATCAGGTCCGCTCTCAGATACAAGAGAGTATTCAATCTTAACACTGCGGTATTTCTCCTGCAACTTCTCTTGAAGCTTGGATTTATAGTCCTTATTCAGCTTGCCCTTAACCGCTTGATCAATCTTCTCATCGAAGAGTCTTAATACCAACTCTTCACCCTTGTTAAAGCCGCCATCACTTATAACGGCACCAACAAGAGCCTCGAAAGCATCAGCAAGGATAGAATTCTTATTCCTGCCACCGTGCGATTCTTCGCCCTTGCCAAGATATAAGTAATCTCCAAGTTTTATCTTTCTGGCGATATCTGCAAGCGACTCCTCTCTGACTACATCAGCTCTGTTTCTTGAGAGAGCACCTTCATGGCTGTTAGACATAATCGTATACAGCTTGTTGCCAATAATCGCATCGAGATAGCCGTCTCCAATAAACTCAAGTCTTTCGTTATTAAGCTCATAACTAAGTCCATGCTCACTGGCATAAGAACTGTGAGTCATTGCAGTCTTTAACAGATCCTTGTTCTTGAATGAGTATCCTATTCTGTTTTCAAGTTCGGAGATATTAATCATTAGTTTTCGTCAGTTGTCTCTTCAGCATCTGCATTAACAGATGATTCGAGTATTGCATTAGCAATCATTCCTGTTACATCGTTCTTAACGTAAGGAATTGCTTTCTTGATAGCATAGTAAACTTCATTCTCCTTGGAGTTACCATGAATCTTAAGAACAGCACCCTTAACACCGAGAATAGGTGCTCCGCCTGCATCCGCATAGTCAAATTCGGACTTTATCTCCTTAATCTTGTTATATGCTAGAAGTGCTCCGGCTTTTGCAAGTATTCCATCAGTAAGCTTTTCTTTCAAAAGCTTGGACATGCACAGTGCAGTTCCTTCAGAGCCCTTGAGGAAAATGTTTCCGGAAAAACCATCAGCTACTACAACATCAGCCTCTCCGAAAATGACATCTCTCCCCTCGATATTGCCATAGAAGTTAAGCGAACTTTCTTTTAACATATCGAAGGCTTCTTTATGAAGGTCATCACCCTTACCGTCCTCTGCTCCAACATTGAGAAGTCTTACTATCGGACTCTCAATACCCTTAATGCATTGAACGAAGATGCTGCCCATGATACCGAACTGATAAAGGTATTCAGGCTTGGCATCAGCATTTGCACCGCAATCCAGCAGCAGAGTCTGGTCATTCTTGCCAATCTTAGGGAACCAAGAAGCAATAGCAGGTCTCTTGATACCCTTGATACGCCCCAGGATAAGGAGTGCTCCGGAGAGCAGTGCACCTGTACTGCCTGCACTGATAAACACATCCGCCTCGCCTGCCTTAACCAGGTTCATTCCCTTAACGATGGTTGAATCCTTCTTCCTGCGAATAGCCATAGCCGGATGCTCATCGTTTGTGATTACTTCTGTTGCATCAACAACTTCTATATTCTTATCAGCACCATATTTCTCAAGGAGAGAATTAATCCTGTCCTCAGGTCCGATAATTGCAATCGCTTCTTCTATCTCTCCGGCAGCCTTAACCGCTCCCTTGACTATTTCCTCAGGCGAATAATCTCCACCCATTCCGTCCAAAAGTATTTTCATAAATATCTTCCTCTCAGCTGTCCGCAAGCTGCATCAATATCAGCTCCCAGAGTTCTTCTGATGGTAACAGCTACTCCGTTCTCCTCGAGAATATCTTTCATCCTTACGATATTAGATCTCTTAGCAGTGCTGTATTCTCTCTCACTAACCTCATTAAGCGGTATCAGGTTAACGTGTGACAACCAGCCCTTAAGCTTGGATGCCAGCTCTCTTGCGTTGTCTTCGCTGTCGTTAACTCCGTCTATTACTGAATATTCGAAGGTAATCCTGCGACCGGTCTTAAGCGTGTAATCCTTGCAGGCTCTAAGGAGTTCTTCGTATCCGTACTTCTTGGCAATTGGCATTGTTCTCTGTCTAATCTCACCATTAGGTGCATGCAGTGATACGGCAAGATTAACCTGTGGGAAGTCATCAGCAAATCGTTTCATCTCAGGAATGAGTCCACAAGTCGAAATCGTTATATTCCTGTACCCAAGGTTGTATCCCTTCTCATCATGAATGAGTCTCAGGAACTTCGCAACTTCATCGTAATTATCGAGTGGTTCACCCATACCCATTATTACGATATGGCCAATATCCTCTCCCGTGACATTTCTCATCTTGAGAACTTCTCCCAGCATCTCTCCGGCTGTGAGATTGCGCTCCAGTCCGGCAAGTGTTGAAGCACAAAAGCTGCAACCCATCCTGCAACCCACCTGTGAAGAGATGCATATTGAGTTGCCGTAGCTGTATTTCATAAATACGGACTCAACCCTGGCTCCATCAGCAAATTCATACAGACATTTCCTGGTACCATCCTGTTTGGATAACTGATCGGCAATTACCTCAGGCTGTCCAATGTAGTACTCCTCAGCAAGTGCAGATAATAGCTTGGCAGGAACATTAGTCATCTCATCAAATGACTGAACACCCTTGGCAAGCCAGCCGAATATCTGCTTGGCTCTAAAGGCCTTATCCCCGAGCGAAACAACTATCTCCGCCAGCTCGCTTATATTGAAATCTAATATATTTTTAGTATCATTAATCGTCAAAAGACAATGCTCCTGTAATATTAATATTAGTTATGTGGAGAATACTATTAATCTCGGAGGCTCTGCGGTAGCTGGTGCTTAGTGATTGCCGAGAAAGGTACTTGTACCGAACGACGGCAGAACTTAGCACCACTGCGTTAAGACGCAGCGAGGCGAGAGCCGTACTCCGAGATAATAGTATTCTCCACTCAAGTCACTATAGTTTTTCTACAGCGATACCGGTCTTATGACCATTAATATCGAATACATCGAGGCCTGACTTATATTCAATCTTCTTAGCGATTGTTTCATCCATGATGAATTTCTTAGCGCCTTCAACTGCCTTCTTAATATCTTCATCAGCATCCATATAGATGTTGATCTCATCCATCATCTCGAAGTTAGCCTGCTTTCTCAGTTGCTGAATCTTGGAGATAACCTCACGGATGTAACCCTGTTCAATCAGTTCAGGAGTAAGTGTAGTATCGAGAATAGTGAATACATTGTTCTCCATTCCTACTACGAATCCTTCCTTAGCACTGATACGAACATCGATGAGTTCATCTGTAAGCTCATATTCGCCTTCTCCGATCTTCATCTTAACCGGACCATTAGCAAGCTGAGAAATAAGTTCCTTAGCATCAGCCTGTGCCATTACAGCACCGAAAGCCTTGATGTCCTTACCGAAGATAGGACCTGCAGCTCTAAAGTTAGGCTTGATTGAGAAGTTCATGTACTTATCAAGGTCATCCTCGAAGATAACTTCCTTAACGTTCAGCTCTTCCTCAATCAGACCGGTCAGGTCGCCGATGATATTTCTGTACTTACCATCTACCATTACACTGGCAAGAGGCTGTCTAACCTTGAGCTTCTCCTGCTCTCTTGTTCCTCTGCCGAGGTTTACAAGAGTCTTAACGATATCCATTCTCTCCTCAACCTTCTCGTCGATAAGAGCTTCGTTTGCTTCCGGATAGTAAGCAGTGTGAACAGTAGCTTCACCTGTCAGCTTAGTGTAGATCTCATCTGAAATGAACGGAGCTACAGGTGCCATCATCTTAGCAAGACCAACGAGAACCTCGAAAGTAGTTGCATATGCTGACTGCTTGTCAAGTTCCATTCCCTCTGCGAAGAATCTTCTTCTTGCTCTTCTGATGTACCAGTTGGACAGATCATCGGAAATGAAATCACCAATTGCTCTTACTGTCTTCATGTGATCGTACTGATCCATGGAAGCAGTAGTAGCCTTGATTAATTTGTTGAACTTGCTGATAATCCATCTATCGAGCTCAGGTCTCTTGTCGTATGGAACGTCCAGCTTAGCAGCATCAACATCATCGATATTTGCATAGAGGCAGAAGAAGTTATAAGTATTTCTCAGTGTTGAGAATACCTTGGAGATAACTTCCTTAACTCCCTCTTCGTCATACTTGGTTGGAGTCCAAGCCGGTGATGAATATACAAGATACCATCTAACAGCATCAGCACCATACTTATCGATCTGTTCAAATGGTGAAACTGTATTGCCGACATGCTTGGACATCTTCTTTCCCTTGGCATCAAGAATCAAGTCGTTAACAAGAACGTTCTTGTATGGAGCACAACCCTTTACGATTGTCGATACAGCCATCAGTGAGTAGAACCAACCTCTTGTCTGGTCGATACCTTCGCAGATGAAGCTTGCAGGGAAGAGTTCATCGAATTTGTCCTGATTCTCAAACGGGTTATGCCACTGTGCGAATGGCATAGCTCCTGAGTCGAACCAGCAGTCCATAACCTCAGGAATTCTGTGCATGCTCTTGCCGCACTTTGGACACTTAATTGTTACGTCATCAACGTATGGTCTGTGGAGTTCGATAGTTTCATCGATATCCTGCTCAGCATCCTCAACCAGCTGCTTTCTTGAACCTACGCAGTGAAGATGTCCGCACTCACACTTCCATACAGGAATTGGAGTTCCCCAATATCTTGATCTTGAGATTGCCCAGTCCTTAACTTCTTCCAGCCAGTTACCGAATCTCTTCTCACCTACATAATCAGGATACCAGTTAACTGTATTGTTGTTAGCAACCAGTTCATCTCTTAACTTGGTCATCTCAATGTACCAAGACTTGTTAGCATAGTATACGAGTGGTGTGCCGCATCTCCAGCAGTGTGGGTAAGCGTGCTCCATCTTAATCTTAGCGAAGATCTTGTCGTCCTGAGCGAGGTACTTGATAATATCTACATCAAGACCATCTTCCATTACGAATCTGCCCTTCCAAGGAGTCTCAGTGTAGCAACCCTTCTCGTCAACAGGCTGCAGTACAGCGAGGTTGTACTTACGTCCGCACTGATAGTCGTCTTCACCGAATGCAGGTGCAGTATGAACGATACCTGTACCATCTTCAGTGGATACATAGTCCATGCAAGTTACGATGAACTTAGCCTTGCCTTCTTCAGGAACACAGAATGGTTCGAGCTGTTCGTACTCCCAGAACTCCATGTCCTTACCCTTAACCTTCTCAACAACTTCATATTCGTCATTGCCGAAAGTGTTGGCAGCCTGGCACTCAGCAAGCCAGAGCAGATTGCCTTCGTTCTCTCCGGACTTCATCAGACACTTTACATAATCAATCTCTGGTCCAACTGTAAGAGCGATGTTGCTGGCAAGAGTCCATGGAGTAGTTGTCCATGCGAGGAAGTATTCGTTATCTGTTCCCTTTCTCTTGAACTTGCAAGTAAGTGTATTAACCTTGATGTCCTTGTAGCCCTGTGCTACTTCGTGTGAAGCAAGACCTGTTCCGCATCTTGGGCAGTATGGCAGAATCTTGTAGCCTTCATATACAAGGCCCTTATCGAATGCCGTCTTAAGAATCCACCAACCTGTCTCGATATAATCATTGTGATATGTAACATATGGATTGTCCATGTCAGCCATATAAGCCATTCTATCTGACATATCAGTCCACATCTGTGTGTATGTGAATACGGAGTCACGGCACTTCTCGTTAAATTCCTTAATTCCGTATTTCTCGATATCCTGCTTGCCGCTGAATCCCAGCTGCTTCTCTACTTCGATTTCTACAGGCAGTCCGTGAGTGTCCCAGCCACCCTTTCTCTTAACCTGATAGCCCTTCATTGTCCAGTATCTGTTAACTGAATCCTTAAGAGTTCTAGCCATCATATGATGGATACCAGGCTTACCATTGGCAGTTGGAGGTCCCTCGAAGAATACGAAACTTGGGCATCCTTCTCTTTCCTTTACACAACGTCCAAGAAGGTCGATATCCTTCCAATGTTGTACCTGTTCATTCTGAAACTCAGCTACAGGCTTATCTGATAAATTCTCAAACATTTTTCAATCTCCTAAACTATATATCTATTAATCAATTAATAACTTAATTAGTGTGCTGCAAATGTAGCATCTGCATCATCTTCACCCTTCTTAGGTTTTCTGTAGAAAGCGATGAACAGTACTACTGCTACCAGCAGTGCATACTGATAGAATAGATAAGGCATTATCTTCAATGATGAAATGCCGGCAATGCCTGATGCGATCAGCAGCTGTGCTCCGTAAGGGATAATTCCCTGACCGATACATGAGAAAGTATCGAGGAGAGACGCAGTCTGTTTTGGCGGAATATGATATTCATTGCTGACCTTCTTAGCAATAGGAGCAGCGATTACAATCGCTACTGTATTGTTGGCTGTTGCGATATCCATCAGCAGAACCAACAATCCTACTCCGAACATTCCTCCCTTAGTTCCGTGGAAGTTCTTTCTTATGAGTGACAACAGTGCTTCAAAGCCGCCGTTCTCATTAATGAGTGCACCGATTGCTGCAACAAGAATAGCGACAACCAATGTCTCGAACATTCCGGTAGTTCCATCTCCCATTGCACTGAATGCGCTGGCGATGCTGATTGATCCTGTAATCAGTCCTACGATGAAAAATAGAACAGTTCCTCCACACAGGGCAACGAATACGTTAACTCCACATATAGCAGCAATCAGAACTACGAAATACGGAATAGTCTGCAGAATGTTGAAGCTCTCAACGGAGAAATCAGCTACTCCGCTATTCAGTGACATAATGATTAATGCAATCAGTGTTACTCCTGCAGCAGGAAGAGCAATTTTGAAGTTAGCTCTGAACTTATCCTTCATTGCAACGCCCTGAGTTTTGGTTGCTGCAATTGTTGTATCTGATACGAAGGACAGATTGTCGCCGAACATCGATCCGCCAACGACTGTTCCTATGCACAGTGCAAGATTAAGACCGGTTGTCTGCGAGATTGCTACCGCAATAGGAGCCAGAACTGTAATTGTTCCGCAGCTTGTTCCCATTGCCATGGAAATAAGACAAGCAATCAGGAAAATGCCGGGTATAGCGAATTCAACCGGAACAATGCTCAGCAACATATATGCAGTACTGCTGGCACCACCTGATGCTGATGCAATACCACTGAATGCTCCTGCAACCAGGAATATGAAAATCATAATTGTGATATTGTCATCGCCTATACCTTGTGCGCAGATATGAATCTTCTCATCAAATGTCAATGACTTGTTCTGAATAAGTGCTACGATAAGAGCAATTACGAAGGAAACTACAACAGACATGATGTAGAATCCCATACCTCCTTCTACCGGGTTAATGTATTCGAAGTAAATACCACTACCCAGATACAGAACAAGGAAGACAAGAATTGGTAATAACGCAAATCCGTTAGCTTTCTTTTTTTCCATTTGTGTCCTCCAAATGTA
>JAZUDV010000033.1:0-19733 GCA_045639825.1 Anaerovoracaceae bacterium | reverse complement strand
TTCGTTTTGCTCGCAGATGCAGGGCTTAGCACTGGTTGACAAAGATGGAGTTCCAGTTCATAGACCAATGAGTTATATGGACCAGAGAAGTCGGATCGTAGCCATGTCGTTCTGTGAGCCAAGGAGTTGTCACCTTAACTTGTCTTCCTAAGACCGCTTGGCCTCCGACTTTTCGTTTTGCTCGCAGATGCAGGGCTTAGCACTGGTTGACAAAGATGGAGTTCCAGTTCATAGACCAATGAGTTATATGGATCAAAGGGCCAAGGAAGAAATCAAGAAGGGCATTGCATATGGACCTCAGATTGCAGGTGCAAATATCTTCAAGCTGATCCCTAGCTTGATTATCACGGGCGCTGTAACTTGCAGTGTTAAGGATCCTGTATGGAAGTACAAATGGGTAGAGGCTCATGAGCCTGAGAATTTCGCGCATGCCTACAAGTGGCTGGACGTTAAGGACTATCTCATCTGTCGCTGTACCGGAGAGTTCACGATGACAGAGGACAGTGCTTTTGCCACCCTGATATACGATACAAGACCGGGCAAAGAGGGTTGGAGCGATACTATGAACAAGATGTTCGATATCAAGGAAGAGCTCCTTCCTCCTATTATCAAGTCGACGGATCGTGTCGGTGGTCTGACTGAGAAGGCTGCTAAGGAGCTCGGACTTGCTGTCGGTACTCCTGTATTTGGTGGCGGCGGAGATTCGTCGCTGATCGGTGTTGGTGCCGGTCAGGTCAATGTCGGAGATACGCATATTTACAGCGGTACTTCCGGCTGGGTTATCACAGTTACCGACAAGCAGATGGTTGACGTTAATACCATGATGGCTGCGGCAACAGGTGCGCAGAGTGGCAGGTACAACTACTTTGCTGAGATGGAAACTGCGGGCAAATGTCTCGAGTGGGTCAAGGATCACCTGGCTCTCGATGAGATTGGTGTCTATGTTCAGAAGGAGGGCATTTCGTCCGATTGGGAGCAGAGATATACCAGCCTGTACTCATATATGACTGACGTGGTTAAGGATGTTGAACCGGGTTCGGGTGGAGTTATATTTACTCCTTGGCTGCACGGAAACAGATGTCCGTTCGAGGATCCGGATGCCAGCGGCATGTTCTTCGGACTCGGCATTGAGACCGGCAAGACAGAGATGATTCATGCCGTTCTTGAGGGCGTATTCTATCATCTGAGATGGATGCTTGAGTGCCAGGAGAAGAAGCTCAAGACTTCCAATCCTATCAGGTTCGTTGGCGGCGGCGCGCTGTCACCTGTATCCTGTCAGATGCTGGCAGATATCACCGGCAAAACAATTGAAACTGTTGCTTCGCCTCAGAATGTTGGTTCTGTTGGCGCCGCCGCAGTAGTTGCCGTTGGCCTTGGCATCATTCCTTCGCTCGACAGTGTTAAGGATTTCATCCCTGCAACAGAAACCTATGAGCCGGATATGACCAAGCACGAGCAATACAATAAGTACTTTGCAGCTTTCAAGAAACTGTACAAGGCCAACAAGAAGATCTACAAGGAACTTGCGTAAAGAGGTGAAGAAAATGAGCGAAAATATTGAAAAGAAAGAAGTAACTGAGGTTACTGAAAAGAAGAAGGACAAGAAAGAAATCATAAGAGCGATTAAGTTCGCCATCGTATCCATGTCTGCAGGTATTGTAGAACTGGGAACATTCACTCTTATGAACGAATTCACAGGCCTCAAGTACTGGCCTTGCTATCTGACTGCACTGATTGCTTCTGTAGTGTGGTGTTACACAGTTAACAGAAGATATACTTTCAAGTCAGGCAAACCAATCCCTGTAGTTCTGGCTTATGCAGCTGCATTCTATGCAGTATTCACACCTGCTACTACAATTCTCGGCAATTACCTCGCTGAGACAATGCTGTGGAATGAGTATCTCGTTACAATCATTAACATGACACTCAACCTTGTTACTGAGTACCTCTACGATACATACGTTGTCTACAGAAACAACATGGACAACAATGCAATTGCCGAGAAAGAAAAGGAAAAGGCAGCACAGAAATAGACCCAGTAGCGAATCGAGCCTACCGGATGTAGTTGATAATAGATTCAGTTACGAATCGAACCAATCGAATGCGGCCGATATGCAGATTTTTGTACGCTGTTTGCACCAAACAAGGGGCCTATTGACCAACTGATGACAGAGAATGTGAAAGATGGGCGCAGTTGTTCCTATATGGAGCAACTGCGTACCTTTTTTGTACCATAATTGTTGTCAAAGCTACGGTCAAATCTAGTTCAATCTCGTAAGTCGCGAGGTTGCGAGGAATCAATGCTGAATTTTGGTAAATGGAGGACCATTTTGGTAGAAACCACGTACAAAAAATTGCATATTATACACTTGATGGATTCTATCCGGGCGTTAATTTCATTGCGACTTTTATGGGTGGGAAACATAGATTGGACTCTCAATATGTCGAATCGATAATTGAATACTTCTTTGAATGATGCCTGTGAATAATACGGGATTATTATCCTTGAAAAATCAGGTATTCAAGTATATAATGTAAAAAGAACTTTACATGAGATAAGGGCGGAATGTTGTTGAGGTTTGATGAAACAATCTCGAGATGTTCTGTGAGAGATTTTGATGAGACATTCATTTATAAATGTATTAATAACACTTGTGATGGCCATGGTATTTATCATGGCTATTGCTTGTGTTGGAGTGTGTGCGGTTAGTGTTAAGAATGCAAGCGGATATGTTAATACTCCCGACGATGAACTTAATGTGCGAAAGTCAGCAAAGGAAAACGCCAAGGTTGTATGCACACTTCCTGACAATACCAAGCTGACAATCAAGTCAGTTGCATTCGAGAGCAAGACCAGTACGAGCTCAAGTAAGAAGTGGTATAAGGTTTCTGCTAAGTTGGGAACAGATACTGTCACCGGTTACGTTAATGCAAAATACGTTGATGGGATTAAATACACAAATGTCGATGCCAAGGTAACGGCCAAGGCGACCTATCGCAAGGGCGCAGGCACCAAGATGAAAAAGGTTGGAACGCTTAAGAAGGGCACTAAGGTGAAGGTGCTGCTTAAGGCTACACCTGTCTCCGGTACGGCGGGCTCCAGCAAGACTTGGTATCTGATTAAGTATAACGACAAGAAGTATTATGCTTGTTCCAAGTATTTCAAGCTGATTGAATCTTCAGATCAGGACGATCAGGCAGCCGAAGAAGCTAAGAAGAAAGCTGAGGAGGAAGCCAAGAAGGCTGAAGAAGAGGCCAAGAAGAAAGCCGAGGAAGAGGCTAAGAAGAAGGCTGAAGAGGAGGCCGCTGCTAAGATTAAGGTTACTGTAAGTAACCTTACATATCCGAGCGCGAGCACTCCTCATACAGAAGGAAAATCGTTTGGACTTTCCGGTACAATTACGACTTCTGAAAAGATGACCAATATTGATATTGGTATCACTGATACAGAGGGCAACTGGGTGATCAAGGTTAGCAAACAACCTAAGTCCAAGACATTTAATGTCTCATCGGTAGATAACGATATAAGATTCGGTACGCTCGGCGAGGGAACATATAAGTATGTTGCCAATGTTCAGGTGAGCGGTATTACTAAGGAAGCATTCAGCCATACATTCACTGTTGCCAGTACTGTAAAAAAGACATTGACTGATAAGATTGTCATGGCCAGAATCCAGGAGATATTGGATGCACTCGATGTTCACTACTTCACATCGAATCAGGAAAAATGTACCAGCTCAACGGGAGCGACTTGCAATGTAGATAAGGTCCTTAAGGAGAACAGCGTTGTAAGAGACCTCTTGGAAAAGAACAAGGGCGGTAAGGACCTCAAGCCATCACTGTTACCACAACATTACGGAGTGACCGGTGGCACGCTTACAAGAGGATATTCATGTTGCGGCTTTGCGAATTTTGCGGCATGGTACATTGCGGCAGATACTATAAATGATGACATCGGATACAGGGCGGTCAAAGTCAAGTGCAAGTATGACGAGGCTACAATTCAGCAGTATGCAAGAGTTGGTGATGTACTGAGAGGGTCAGATCAGTCTTCCACAGATGAAATAGGACACTCCTTCATGATTGTTAGCATCGAGGATGACGGATGCGTTGTAATGGATTCCAATTGGGGCTATACCTGTCTGGTAAGCACTCACAAGCTAAAATGGAATTACTTCAGCGTTGTAACAATCAGCAGAGCTGTTAACAGAGCCGATTCATAGGGTCAGACCCCTGTGACCAAAATGCAAAAGAGGGTCAGACCCCTGTGACCAAAATGCAAAAGAGGGTCAGACCCCTGTGACCGAAATGCAAAAGAGGGACAGAGTACTGAGACCAAAATACAACAGAGCGACAAATCTCTGTTGTATTTTTATAGTATTGGAATAATCTATAGGCAATATGGGCCTGCTTGGGGTATTATATAGACATGGATAAGATTTATTTAGATAACGGGGCGACCTCATTCCCGAAACCTAAAGAGGTAATAGATGCGGTTTATGAATACATGACCAGCATCGGAGTTAATATCAACCGTGGTGGTTATCAGGCAGCTTATGACGTTGCCGGAACTGTTCTTGAGACAAGGGAACAAATCCAGAAAATGTTTAATGCCGTTGATTGCAGGAATGTGGTTTTCACAAAGAATATCACAGAGAGTCTTAATGTGGTACTGAAGGGCTTCCTGAAGCCCGGGGATCACATCCTCACTTCCTCTATCGAGCACAATGCCGTTATGAGACCGCTCGTTCAGCTTGCCAAAACAGGCGTTGAATTCGATAGGATTCCGGCTAACGAGAGAGGTGAGATGGATATCGATGCTATACAGGGACTCATCAAGCCTAATACTGTTGCAATCGTAACGACACACGCCAGCAATGTTTTTGGCACGATTAATCCGATCAAGGAGATCGGTAGAATTGCTCACGAGAATGGGCTCAAATTCATCGTGGATACTGCACAGACTGCGGGCGTTCTGCCAATTGATATGCAGGAGATGCATATTGATGCGCTGTGCTTCACCGGACACAAGAGCCTGCTGGGACCACAGGGAATCGGCGGTTTCATTCTCGATGAGAACATGGTAACTAAAATTGAGCCTATTATTTCCGGAGGAACAGGCAGCATCAGTCATTCCGAGGAAACACCGACATTCATGCCGGATAGATTTGAGGCAGGTACTATGAATCTGCCGGGAATTCTTGGACTTCATGCCGGACTCAGCTGGCTGGAGGAAAGAGGCCTTGAGAATGTAGTTGACCATGAGCTGTCGCTGACTCAGAAATTCCTGGATGGCATCAAGCCACTGGAAGATGCGGGCAGGATTAAGATCTTCGGAATGCCGGGAATTGAGGGGAGAGTTGGAGTTGTGTCGATTCAGACTCTGAATATCGACCCTGCTGATGCCGCTTTCAGGCTTGACTTTGAACATGGAATTATGACAAGAGTCGGCCTTCATTGTGCTCCATACGCACATCAGGTGCTGGGAACATATCCGACCGGAACAATCAGATTCTCCTTCGGTAATTTCAATACTGAAGAGGATGTTCAAGCAGCAATCGAGGCGCTTAATGAAATAGCATAAAGTATGGAAGGACCTGTGATAGGTCCTTCCGTTTTTATAATGAACACGTAACTATAATGTGCTATACTTCTTTTAGGATTCGTTACTAATTATCAGAGAGGTAATTGTATGAAAAACAGAATACATAGGTTGATTATAATACTGACCGCAGCAATGATGATATTTGCATGCGGTATTTTTGTAAACGCAGGTACGAATGGAATAACGCAATCACAAGCAGTTGCTTGGGCGAGAAACCAAGTTGGAAGCACCTATGAACGCAATTATGGATATCAGTGCGTTGATTTAATACGCGCATATTATGATTATTTAGGACAAGAAATGCCTACAGGAAATGCAAATGAATATCTGAACAACACAAAGGGACATTGTCCTTCAGGATGGACAATTCATTTTGGCAGTTCCGGAATACAACCTGGAGACGTAATGGTTTATACGGGCGGTTCATATGGGCATGTAGGAATTGTTATTGAAAACAGAACAACTTGTTGTTATATCATGAACCAAAATGGCGATGGAAATGGCGATAAAAAAACTGCAGGTTCAAAGGGAAGTTATCAAGAATGGTCATGGAATAAGGTTTCCGGGTACATTCATCCAGACTTTCCATCTCCTGTATGCGACCATTCTTTCGGAAGTTGGAAGGTGACGAAGAAAGCATCGTTTTCTTCTGATGGTGAAAGGTTAAGAACATGTACAAAATGCGGAATAGAGGAGACTGAGAAGATTAATAAGATAATGACTCCTTCGCTCAGCAAAACAACGTATACATACGATGGCAAGGTTCATGTACCATCAATTAATGCTATAAAAGACTCTGCCGGTAATGTACTTGGCTCCTCAAATTACAGTATTACAAAATCAAATTCAAAAAGTAAGAATACTGGATCATATAGCATAAGCATAAAGTTAAAAGGTAACAGTTATTCAGGAAGTTATAAGTTAACCTACTCGATTAAGCCACAAAAGGTAAGTATTAAGTCAGTTGTAGCAAAAGACAATAATGTATACGTAAAGTGGAATAAGCTGAGTAGTGCTCAACAAAAACAGGTATCCGGATTCCAGGTTATGTATGCAACAAAAGAGGATTTCTCGGACGGAAATAAGAAATCTATTAATAAAAAGTCAGCCATATCGATATCCTTTTCCGCGAACAGTGGAACAAAGTATTACTTAAAACTTCGCACCAAGAAGGATGGTGTATATTCAGCGTGGAGTAGTGTTAAAAGTGTTACAGTATCAAAGGCTTTTTCTACTAAAGATGGCTACGTTTATAATTGTATTAAAAATGGGAACTATGTATACTGCGGCGCTGGTGACATAATAGTAAAGGTTAATATAAAAACAGGCAAAAAGCAGACATTACATAGGAAACATGACTGGTATGGTTGGATGGTTTTGTTTATAAAAAACAATTACTTATATTTTTCGGAAGCAGGACCATATTACAGCATCTATAGGGTAAGTATTAATGGTGGAAAAGTACAAGAACTACTTGCTTTGGACGATAGCTACGGTGGTGTTAAGATAAAAAATAATAAGATATATTATTATAAGCGTTGGGGAAGTCCAGGGTATTGGTTATATGATTGTCGGTATGTTGATTTAGATGGCAGTAATGTAGAATATACAACTGTGTCTGATTACGGAAAAAACCCTGTTTATAAAGAGTGTAATGTTAAGGGATATAGTGTTGTTACGTCAGCCAAACACAAAAGCCGTGACGATGATTTCTATAAGCTACTGTATTATTTAAAAAAACCGAATGGTAAGAAAATTAAACTTTTTGAAACAGGCTATTGGTATGGATAAAGAAATGCTAATATATATCATATGTTAACGTCCTTGGAGGTAGATGCCGTGAAGAAGAACAAGAGAATCGGAATGCTGGTAGATGAACTGACTAGCAACCCATGTAAATTATTCGATTCGAGACATTTTTGCGATAAGTATGTTATCGCCAAATCTTCGCTTTCTGAGGATATTAGAATGGCGAATGAACTACTTGAAGAGAATGGTACTGGCCGTATTGAGAGCATCTCAGGAGTAGGCGGCGGCATCAGGTTTATTCCGGGTATTTCCAAGGAAGAAATTAAGAAATTGCAGGCTGACATGAGCGAGGCTCTTTCAGATGAGTCGAGATTTCTTGGCGGCGGATACCTGTATAATTCCGACATAATGTACAACGGCGAATATGTTCAAAAGATGGCAAGAGTTTTTGCCATGAAGTTTTATGAACTGGGAGCAGATTGCGTTGTTACAGTTGAGACTAAGGGTATTCCTCTCGCTTCGCAGGTATCAATTCTACTGAATATACCTCTGGTTGTTATCAGGCGCGAGGCCAAGTACTCAGAAGGCTCAACAGTCAGCATCAACTACTTCTCGGGCGGCGGCGAAAGGATACAGAAGATGTCCATTGCCAAGAGAGCAGTTACACCGGGATCCAAAGCAATTATCATTGACGACTTTATGCGCGGCGGTGGCAGCCTCAAGGGTATACAAGAAATACTCGAGGAGTTTGATGTTGAAACCGTTGGAATGGGTGTTGCTCTTGCTGAGGTTAAGCCGGAGAAGAAGAGGATTGACAACTATGTTCCAATCCTGCGCATTGATATCAACAAGGATGACCCTAATAAAACAATAATTATTCCTAATGAAGAGCTCTAGTTCCTTGAACTTATAGCACTTATACGATAAAATGGTTGCAGGGAATAATTATGGAGAAATACATGAAAGACATCACTGAATTCAAAAGAGTACATTGCCTGGGAATCGGTGGCATCGGCCTCTCTGCCGTTGCCGAAATTCTCGCAGACAATGGACATATTGTTAGCGGAACAGACATTAAGGTTTCCGATGTTACTACACATCTCGAGAGCATCGGAATGAAGATAAATTACAAACATGAAGCTGAGAACGTAGAGGGTGTAGACGCTGTTGTTTATTCCAATGCGGTCTCTGATGAGAACCCGGAGGTAGTAAGAGCAAGGGAGCTTGGCATACCTCTGTTTTCACGCGCTGAAGTTCTCGGAATGCTGATGGAGCGCTACAATCATAGCGTTGCTATTTGCGGAACTCATGGCAAAACCACAGTTACTTCGATGACATCTCTGATACTGCGTAATGCCGACTACAAGCCGACAATTCTGGTTGGCGGCAATCTTCCTCAGATTAACGGCAATGTCGAGATTGGCGATAATGACTACTTCGTAACTGAGGCTTGTGAGTACATGGATAGCTTCCTGAGCTTGAGGCCTACTATCGGTGTTATTCTTAATATCGACTCTGACCACCTTGACTATTTCAAGGATATGGATCATATAGTAAGTTCTTTCAGAAGATTCGTTGAACAGATTCCTGATGGCGGTTCAATCGTTGCATACGGAGACAATCCGTTCGTCAAAGATATTCTGAAGGATCATGACAATAAGATTACATACGGATATTCTGAGGGCAACGATTTCTATGCTGAGAATATTATCTTCGATGAGAATGGATTCCCTGCGTTTGACATAGTCAGAAAGGGTAAGCCTGTCATTCATCTTGAACTGTCAGTTCCGGGCGAGCACAACGTGCTGAATGCAATGGCTGCATTCGTAACCGCAGCATTCCTTGGTGTTGATAATGATACAATTATCAAGACATTCAAGGAGTTCGGTGGAACTCACAGAAGATTCGACGTAGCGGGAACGACTGAGGCAGGCGTCAAGATTATCGACGATTACGCTCATCATCCGACTGAGATCAAGGCTACTTTGGCCGCAGCCAAGAACGTCAAGCACAACAAGCTGTGGCTTATTTTCCAGCCTCACACATACACAAGAACCAAGGCTCTCTTCGACGACTTTGTTGACGCATTCGGCGATGCTGACGCATTGATTCTTACAGATATTTACGCAGCAAGAGAAAAGGATATTTATAATATTTCCTCTTACAAGCTCTACCAGGCTATGAAGGAGAAATATCCTGAAAGAGAGATCTACTACGTTAAGGATTTCGATGATATCGTAAGATATATCGAGAAGTTCGCCACTAAGGACGATATAGCTATGACTATGGGCGCAGGCGATGTATACAAAGTTGGTGAGATGCTTCTTAAGTAAGCTTCACATATATTATTTTTCGATGGACATATAGCAGGAGGAACACAAAATGGCCAGAGAGATGTCGAACATCAAAGTTTTTGCATGTAACTCTAATCCGCAATTAGCTGCTGAGATCGCTAAGCACCTTGGTGTTGAACTGGGTGATGTTAGCGTAACCAAGTTCAGTGATGGCGAGATTAGTGTCAGCCTTGGAGAATCAGTAAGAGGTAAGGATGTATATATCATCCAGTCAACTAATGATCCGGTTAATGATAATCTGATGGAACTGCTCATCATGACTGACGCTTGCAGAAGAGCTTCGGCACACAGCATTACAGCAGTTATTCCTTATTTTGGATATGCCAGACAGGACCGTAAGGCTAAGCCAAGAGATCCAATTACTTCCAAGCTCGTTGCTAACATGATCGTTGTATCCGGTATCGACAGAGTAATGACTATGGATCTTCATGCCGATCAGGAGCAGGGATATTTCGACATTCCTGTAGATCATCTGATTGGAATGCCGATTCTTGTTGAATACTTCAAGAAGAAGAAAATTAAGGATCTGGTAGTTGTATCACCTGATCACGGCTCCGTTAAGAGAGCGCGCAGCATCGCAAAGCCATTCAATGCTCCAATTGCTATTATAGATAAGAGAAGACCTGAGGCTAATAAGAGTGAGATTATGAACGTTATCGGAGACGTTAAGAACAAGAACTGTCTCATCGTTGACGATATGATTGATACAGCAGGCACAATCTGCAATGCTGCACAGGCCCTGATGGATCTTGGTGCTAAGAGTGTTCAGGCTGCTGCAACTCACGCTGTACTGTCAGGCCCTGCTATTCAGAGAATTAAGGAGAGCCCTATCGAAGAGATGGTACTCCTGAACACAGTTCCTCTGCCACGCAAGAAAAAACTCAAGAAGATTAAGGTTCTCTCTGTAGGTGAGCTGTTCGCAGAGATGATCTGGAGAATTCAGACTGACACACCGATGTCATCATATTTCGACAATAAGAATTATCAATAATGTATCTGATTATAGGTCTGGGCAATCCCGGTAAGGAATATGAAAATACTAGGCACAACATGGGTTTTAAGGCTCTTGATGTGCTGGCTTCCGATACCGGAATTGAGATTACCAAGTCCAAATTCCAGTCACTTATCGGCAAGGGCAAGATCAATGGCGAGAAGGTGATATTGTGTAAGCCTCAGACTTATATGAATCTCAGCGGTAACGCAGCAAGGGAGTGCGCAATGTACTTTGACGTTCCGCGAGAGAATGTGATAGTTATTTATGATGATCTCGATCTTCCGATTGAATCCATCAGAATCAGGAAGGCAGGCGGCCCCGGAACTCACAATGGTATGAAGTCTGTAGTTCAGCAGCTGGGCATTACTGATTTCCCAAGGATCAGAATTGGAATTGGTGCTGCCAAGGAGGATGAGGACGTCATTGATAGAGTTATTGGCAAGGTGCCAAAGTCAGAGCAGGCTATGCTCGATGAGGCTGCCAAGAGAGCTGCTGAGGCAGCAATCGATATTATCAAGCTCGGCATTGATAATGCCATGAACAAACACAATCACACAGCAAAGAATGATAACTAATTACACCGGCATCAGCGGTAGCAGGATAGCTTATCTTGCTGCCGCTGAACTTAAGAATAGGACCAAATCACTAATCGTGGTCTCTACGGGCAGGCAGGCGCTAAGGCTCGCGGATGACCTCGCTTTTTTCATGCCGGAAGCCAGCATTCTTACCATGCCTGAAGATGCAGATGCAGGTATTCTCTATGAGGCAAGGGACAGAGAGTCTCTTGTTCAAAGGATGAGGGGAATACAGGCGCTGTGCTGCGGGAATGAGCAGGTTGTTGTTATTGCACCTATAAGTGCTGTGATGAGGCCGACTGAGGATTGGGAGAGATTTATGTCGGCTGTTATAGATATTGAGGTCGGCATGAGGATTGATCCCGCCGTGCTGCGCCGCATGCTGGTGGATTCAGGATATGTTCATGCCGCTGTTACTGAATCGGCAGGAGAATTCACCACAAGGGGAGGAATACTCGACGTATTCTCACCATCTCATCAATATCCTCTGCGTATCGAGTTCTTCGATGACGAGATTGATTCAATCAGATCATATGACCCGGATACTCAGAGGTCGATTGAGAACATCAAGAATGTTCAGATAGGTCCTGCTGCGGAATTCATTCCAACTGAGGAAGAGAAGGCGGCAGCTATCAAGAGAATTGAAAATGAACGCATTGCTGAGCTCTTCAGTCAGAGCAGCGATGTTCAGATATACTCTGACTTCATCGAGTATTTCGATGTTGGCAGACATTATCTCTGGGAGTTTATGGAGGATGGACTCACGATATTGTGTGATCCCAATCGCCTTGTCGAAGAAATCCCGGAGAACAGACACAAGAACGATTTTGCCCTGATGTACAGCGGCGATTGTGATATCCTCACGCCTTTCCCTGAGACTATCAAGGGACTGGACAAGCTGGACAAAGTTGTAAATGTTCGCAGTCGTCAGGTTGCGGCTTTCAACGGTCAGCTCGAGCTCTTCGTTAAGGAAGTTGAGAGTCTGCTGAAGGGCGGATACAGGATCAGAATTGTCAACACTTCCGAGGAACGTGCTGAGAGGATCAGGGAGTATCTCGAGATTGCTGAAGTGCACGGAGATATTTCTTACATGATAGGCAATCTTGGCTCGGGTATGGTGGTTGAAGACGAGAAGATTTGCTATATCACCGAGTCGGATATATTCCCACAGACGAGAAAGAAACTGCCAACAAGAAAGAAGAAGAAATCCGGAGATGGGATTGACTTCTCGGATCTTCACAAGGGCGATTACATAGTACACGAGACTCATGGTATCGGCAGGTTCGAGGGCATCAAGACGATGACTGCAGATGGCCAGACCAGAGATTATCTTGTTATCAGGTATGCTGGTTCTGATGTTCTGTATATTCCGACTGAACAGCTGGATATCATTCAGAAATATATAGGTAACGGAGGAAATGCACCTTCACTGTCCAAACTGTCAGGCGGCAGCTGGAAGAGGGCTCGTGAGAGGGCCAAGAAGGCTGTTATGGAGATTGCTGAGGATCTTGTCAAACTCTATGCGGCCAGAGAAGCAGCCGGCGGCTTTGCCTTCTCTCAGGACACCGTATGGCAGACGGAGTTTGAGGAGAAGTTCCCTTATACAGAGACCGATGATCAGCTGCGTGCAATTGAAGAGATTAAGGAAGATATGCAGAAACCTCTGCCAATGGATAGATTGCTGTGCGGAGATGTCGGTTACGGCAAGACTGAGGTTGCTGCAAGAGCTATATTTAAGTGCATACCGCAGGGCAAACAGGCGGCTCTGCTAGCGCCTACAACTCTCCTGGTTAATCAGCACTATCACAATTTTATTGAGAGATTCCAAGACTTTCCGTTCGAGATTGGAGAGCTGTCAAGATTTTGCAGCGCTGCTCGGCAGGCGGAGGTCGTTAAGGGCCTGGGAGACGGTACAGTTGATCTTGTAATAGGCACACACCGCCTGCTGTCCCAGGACGTTACATTCAAAGACCTGGGACTCCTCGTCATCGACGAGGAGCAGCGCTTTGGTGTTCAGCACAAGGAAACAATTAAGAAACTCAAGCAGAATGTTGATGTGTTGACTCTGTCTGCAACACCTATTCCAAGAACACTTAATATGTCACTTACCGGCATTAAGGATATCAGTACGATAGAAGAACCGCCGGGTGACAGACTGCCTGTTCAGACCTATGTTGCACCTTATGACGAAGAGCTCCTTAAGAGTGCAATTGAGAAAGAACTTAATCGTGGCGGTCAGGTATTTGTAGTTAACAATAGAATTACCGGCATCAAAACCATCGCCGCAGCAATAGAACGACTCGTACCTGATGCAAGAGTTGCAATAGGTCACGGGAGAATGGGCGAGGAAGCTCTTGAGAATACAATGAAGGACTTCATCGATGGCGAGATAGATGTCCTGGTTGCAACAACGATTATCGAGAACGGCATAGATATTTCTAACGCCAACACTATGATAGTTCTCAATGCAGACAGACTTGGTCTGTCACAGCTGTATCAGCTACGTGGCAGGGTAGGAAGATCCAACAGGCTTGCATATGCTTATCTCATGTATCAGCCACAAAAGGTTCTGACAGAGATCGCTGCAAGAAGGCTGACTGCTATCAGAGAATTCACGGAATTCGGTGCCGGCTTCAAGATTGCTATGCGTGACCTTGAGCTGAGAGGTGCGGGCAATGTCCTCGGCGAAGCTCAAAGCGGTCATATTGAGGGCATAGGTTACGAACTATATTGCAAGGAAATAGACAGAGCGGTTCGAATGCTCAAGGGTGAGAATGTTACAGAGACAAGAGCGGACCTGAACTTCGAGATGACTGTTGATGCTTCAATTCCTGCATCCTTCATCACCGATGAAACTCTTAGACTTCAGGCATACAAGAAAATTGCGAGCATCAACTGCGAAGATGATGCAGCAGATATTGAGGACGAACTAATCGACAGATATGGAGATCTTCCTGAGGTTGTCAGCAACCTTATCAAGGTATCCGAGATACGTGCTCACTGCGAGTCAATCGGACTTGATACGATTAGTGAGAGAGGTCCACGCATTGTTGTTAAGGCAGCAGCCAATAACAACTTAAATGCATACATGCTGGTAATGGCTAAGGAAGAACTCGGAGATGCGCTTACCATCACCGGTGGCAACACTCCGGGCCTCAGCCTCTTCACCGGAGGCAAGCAGGCACTGACCAAACTGCTCGGCTTAATGAGAGCCCTTAGAAATGCCATGAACTCTTCACAAGAGGTTCAATTATAAGCTATAATATTGATATGTGAAGTATACTTCACAAGCACCAAGATTATAGACAATCAGGAAAGGCGGAAGAATGCTTTTTACTAAAATCGGACTTATTGACGAGAATTTCGGCTACAGAGAAAACATGTATGTCGGAACAGTCGGTAATTCAATTGAATATATTAGCGATAAAGCTCCGGAGAATAGTGAGATATACGGCGAGGTATATGATGGCACAGACAAGGTCCTGATGCCGGGCTTCTACAATGCTCATGCACATTCTCCAATGGTTCCTATGCGTGGATACGCTGAGAATTTGAAACTCCAGGATTGGCTGGACAAATGGATTCTTCCTTTTGAGGATGAGCTGTATCCTGAGGGCGTTTACTGGTCAACCCTGCTTGCTAATGCGGAGTCAATGCGTAACGGAATTGTTTCGACAACCGAAATGTATTACTTCCTTGATGACATGGTCAGAGCAACATCGGCATCCGGTATGAAGGCGACAGTAGGCAGATCCGTTGTCAGCTTTGGTGAGCCTATTGAAGAGAGCTACAGACTTAAAGAGATGTGCAATGCCATCGAGATGTACCACGGATGGGCAGACGGAAGGATTAAGACGGCCTGCGATCTTCATGCTGAGTACACCAACGATGAAGCTATGATCAGAAAGGTTGCAGAACTTGCCAAGCATTATGGCGTTGGCGTTCAGGTTCACTGTTCTGAGACCGAGCATGAGGTTAAGGGCTGCATAGACAGACACGGAATGACACCGGTTGAGTTCTTTAATGACTGCGGCATTCTGGATAGTCCAAGCAATCTGGCTCACTGTGTATGGCTAACAGATAGAGATGTTGAAATACTGGCAGAGAAGAAGGCCACTGTTGCATCATGTCCTGTCAGCAATCTCAAGCTCTCAAGTGGTATCTGCGATGTTAACAGGCTGTATAATGCAGGAGTTAATGTTGCAATCGGAACGGACAGCGTTGCCAGCAACAACAGTCTAAACTTCTTTGAAGAGCTGAAGTTATTTGCCCTTCTTGGCAAGTACAAGAACGGACCTGCTGCTATGCCACCTGAAAAGGTTCTCTACAGTGCAACGAGAGCCGGAGCACTTGCGCAGGGCAGAACGGACTGCGGTTTGGTCAAGGAAGGTTACAAGGCAGACTTGATTGTCATCGACCTCAATCAGCCTAATATGAGACCGATTCATTCAGTACTTAACAATCTTGTTTATTCGGCTGACGGCAGGGATGTGTGCCTCACAATGGTTGATGGACAGGTCCTTTATAGAGATGGCGAATACAAGACACTTAATATAGAGAAGGTTATTGCAGAGAGTGAGAAGGTCAAGGATAAGATGCTTGACGGAGTAAGAAGAAAGAGCGGAAAGAACTAAATTGGATAAGAACGAAAAACCTATTGTAAATAAGACGGAGCATGCAGCCAGCGCCAGACTTGTCGGCGGTGCAGCTGTTCTTGCTGTTGCCGGAATTATCAGTAAATTTCTTGGCGCAGCTTTCAGAATTCCTCTCACCAACTGGATAGGTGCTGAGGGAATGTCTTACTATGGAGCAGCTTATCCTGTTTACTCATTTTTCCTGATTCTGGCTACCGCGGGACTGCCGGTTGCCATCTCCAGAATGGTATCCGAGCGTATTGCGGTAGGTGATTACAAGAACGCTCACAAGTCATACAAGGTTTCCCTGTATGTGATGATAGTAATCGGAGTGCTGTCATTCCTGATCTGCTTCTTCGGAGCAGGGCTGATAACCAAGAGCATGGGTAACCCTGATGCCAAGTATTCAATTATGGCAATCGCACCGGCGTTGCTCTTAGCACCTATAGCTTCATCCTTCAGAGGCTACTTCCAGGGACAGCAGAATATGTTCCCGACAGCTATTTCAGAAATATGCGAGCAGTTCTTCAGAGTAATTGTAGGACTGACTCTTTCATACATATTGATTTCCAAGGGACTTCAGTATGCCAGCGCAGGAGCAACATTCGGAGCAAGTGCCGGACTCATGGCAGCTCTTGTTGTACTGCCGATAATATACAAGAAGACAAGCGCCAAGAGACGTGAACGCATCAATGCGTCGACTAATCCTGAAGAGTCAACCAAGTCTCTTGCCAAGGAACTTGTTGAGATAGCACTGCCTATTACTATTGGTTCAACTATAATGCCATTGATGTGGATTATAGATGCCGGTATTGTAATGACAAGACTTCAGGCCACCGGCTGGTCGCTTGAAATGTCCAAAATTAAGTATGGCCTTATCAGTGGATTCTGTGATCCTCTGGTAGCTTTTCCGGGAGTATTTGTTGATGCCATTTCAATCAGTTTGATTCCTGCTGTAACAGCAGCCTTCACGCTTAAGAGGAAGGACGAACTCTCCCATGGCATTCAGACCGGAATTAAGACTATGATGGTAGTTGCTTATCCTTGCGCTATCGGTATTATTGTGCTCGCAGGACCTATCCTGCATCTCCTGTATCCGGCACAGCCTGATGAAGTTGAGATGGCGATTCCGCTGCTGCAGATTACAGCTCTTACTGTTATCACTCTGTCTATGATGAGGACGTTCTCGAGCTGCCTGCAGGGAGTGGGTAAGATGGTTCTGCCCGTAATCAATCTGATTATCGGTGCACTTGCCAAAATTGTTCTTTCATATGTTCTCGTAGGTATTCCGGCTATCAATGTTAATGGTGCAGCTGTCGGAAGTGTATGCGCGTATCTGATAGCAGGCGTCCTGAACTACAGAGCTCTTAAGAAATATGCGGATGTCGAGATTGACCTCAAGAGCACATTCATCAGTCCGTTTGTTTCATCGGCTGTTATGGGAGTCGCTACTATTGCTGTTTACAAGCTCCTGTATGCTGTATGCGGTTCAAATGCAATCTCAACATTGATGTCGATTCTTGTGGCCGTAGTTGTATACTTTGTGCTGATTTTTATCACCAAAACAGTAACCAAGGAAGAGGCATATATGCTACCTAAGGGTGACATGATAGTAAGAGTGGCCGGCAAACTGCATTTGATTCGTTAACAATCAGATTAACATTGGAATTCCAATGGTTTTTTGTGTTTTTTATTGACATTAATAAATATATAGCTTTATAATGTTACTCGATAGGCGTTCATATCAAGGAGGTTTAATTATGAATAAAGCTGAATTAGTTGCAAAGGTTGCAGATAAGACTGGTTTCAAGAAGAAGGATGCTGAAGTAGCTCTCGACGCAGTTCTTGGTATCATCGAAGATGCACTCGTTGCTGGTGATAGCGTTAGACTGATTGGATTCGGAACTTTCGAAACTAGAGAGAGAAAGGCTAGAACAGGAAGAAATCCTCAGAAGCCAGATACAGTTATCTCAATCCCAGCTAGCAAAGCACCTGTATTCAAGGCAGGAAAGTCCCTCAAGGACGCTGTTAACAAATAGTTAGCAATTTGCACGAAAGAAGAAGCGAGTAGAATTATCTACCCGCTTTTTTTATTTCTTATTAATTGATAACCGTATACATTTCTCCGGCATCATCTTTTCGAACATTTTCCTGGAGAGATTCCACCTTGACCTTCAGGATGTTGTTGCCGAATGTAATCGTAATCTCGTCACCGATCTTGAGCTCGACGCCCGGTTTGGCAACCTTGCCGTTAACCTCTACACGACCTTGTTCGCAGGCCTCTTTGGCAACGGTTCTGCGTTTGATTATTCTTGAATTCTTAAGATACTTATCTAATCTCATATGACACTCCGATTATTTATGAATAACTTTGGTCAGCGCCTTGTCGACTGCGACAATTAGCACGGCCATAACTGGAATTGCAACGAGTTCCTTGATTGCTCTTGAAGCGAGCAAAACGGTGAAGCCCTTGCCGAGAATAAAGGTCAACCAATATGTGTTCAGCAACAGATTACACAGAACGCATACCAATCCGCTGGCAATGAGAGACCTCTTAAATGTTACTTTCTTCTTGTATAGAACCAGTCCGAAGAACACGCCTGTCAGCAGTGCGGTAACTGTGAATCCCGGGAAGAAAGCACCGGTAGGGAAGAGGAAACCTCCGATGACATCGCCGATAGCATAGGCTATTCCTGACCACCATGCACCATACATAATCGCCAATATTGCGATTGGCAGAAATCCAAAGCCGACTCTTAGGAACGATATATTGACCGAAACCAGCTTGGACAACACAATCTCTAGAGCTATCATGAAGGCTGTGAAGACCAGTTTCTCTGTAGAGATGTTCTTCTTGCTCATTATAAAAACCTCCTTTACAGCAGTAATTGCAAAGAAATAACGGAATCGCATAACTGCAACATACTGTGTTTAAGAAGGTTTGCTTCTATTTCAAACTATGTGCAGTAGCGGATGCAACACCAAATCGCAACTCATGAAGTTTTCGTTCCCGGGCAACATCCCATCCCAGGGACACTTAACGCTTGGTATTTACTCTACAATTAAAAATATACCATACAAATTGCGCCTCAGCAATATTCGAAAATCTTCGATGAACTTCGAAATTCTTTTCTATTATATATATACGAAAAGTGATACATATTATTCATCTGTAAAGGAGGATAATATGAAAGCAATAAACAGAGGACTAAGTACGGAGTATAGAGATGGCAACAACCCGCATATGCCAACAATGATTTCTATTGTTACGGCCAGTCAATGTGCGAGAATAAGCATTGATGACATAGAAATGTTGGAACAGGTTGGTAGAGTACTGCATCTGATAACGGCTGATAGGGATTATTCGATATATGCCAGCATCAATACCATAGCGCCGGCACTGAAGGGCAGGAGTTTCTTCAGGCCTCTTAATTCTGTGATTATTAATTTCGATCATGTTAAGGATATGGAGAATTCATACATATACTTCAGGTCCGGCCAGTGTACAACAATGGGCAGAAATGCCTTCGGAAAAACGAGGGCTGAGTTCCGAAAATACCTGGAGGAAACACCGGAATATCTGTATATGAATGACAGCCTAAAAGTGGCAGAAAAATAAAGCAAAACTTTTTGATATTTTTCAAAAATTATTATCAAAAACCGCTTGACACTTCCCATTAATTCACCTATAATGAACAAGCTGTCACTCCGAGAGAGACAGCGGAACCTTGAAAACTTCATAGTGTAGAACTGGTCTTAAATTTTAAAATTTAAAGACAGAATAAGAGACAACAATGAAAATTGTTCGTCCCTGACAATTCT
>JAZUDV010000032.1:0-2444 GCA_045639825.1 Anaerovoracaceae bacterium | reverse complement strand
CGTGACCAAAGAATCTGAACTGTGGGAAGCCGATTCTCAGTGAGTAGTACACACCGGTACCTACTAACAGTGTCAGCATAATAGGTCCCCAAATAAATCCATTAAGGGCACCATTTACGGCCATTATAGTTTCCATATAATTTCTCCTTTCTAGCTAGAATAATTTCCATGCTTACATTGTAGCGAAGTAGTTTTTTCTAAACAATTAAGCGAGTGCCTTTATAACACTCGCTTAACACATAAATATTTTATCTATACAGAATCTTAACAGCTTGTTTAATAATTATCTGACACTATTTTGTGCTCTCAACTTCATCACCTTCAGCAAGTCTGTAGCCTACGCCCGGTTCAGTAAATACATATTCAGGTTGAGCAGGCGTCTTCTCAATCTTGCGACGGATATTGGCCATGTTAACTCTCAGTATCTGATTGTTATCACCGGCTCTTGGACCCCACAGCTCCTTAATAATGAAATCATATGTAAGAACCTTGCCTGCGTATTTGCCTAGTAGCGCCATGATGCGAAATTCACTGTGGGTGAGGTGGACATCTTCGCCTGCAACCAGAACATGATGTTTGTTGTAATCAATAACAAGATCACCAACTTTGTAAAGACCGGTTCTTGCCATCTCGGTATCACCGAGGGCTGTTCTGGTATGTCTTAGTGCAGTTCTGATTCGTGCCAGAAATTCTTCTGTGCCAAAAGGTTTAGTAAGGTAGTCATCAGCACCGAGGTCGAGAGCCTGAACCTTGTCGCTCTCGTGACTGCGTGCAGAGACTACAACAACAGGGAGACTTGACCAGGTTCTGAGGTTCTCAAGGATTTCAATTCCATCCTTGTCAGGAAGACCAAGGTCAAGCACTATGAGATCGGGACAGTGGGAGAGGATTAATGCCTCTGCCTCACTGGCTGTATGTGCAATCTTGGCATCATAATCATGTGACTCCAGGACTGATGACATGAAATTGCATATTCTCTGATCATCTTCAATAATAAGCACTTTATCTCTGATTTTCATTGAATGTCTCCATTTCTTTCATAGGGATGGTAAAGGTAAATACAACGCCTTCACGATCCTCCAGATTGTATGCACTGATAGTGCCTCCATGAGCGTTAACTATTGTTCTACAGACTGCAAGCCCGATGCCCATGCAACGTTTGCTGCCTTTGTTAGTGGATTTATCTGATCTGATTGTTCCTTCGAATAATGTTGGGAACATATGGTCCGGCATACACGCACCGTTATCCATTACAGAGAAGACGGCCATTCCGTCTTGCGATTCCAGACTCAGTACTATCTTGCTGAGTCCTGTACCATGAATAAGGGCATTTTCCATCAGATTGAGCAAAACCTGCTCAACCAGCATCACGTCCATAGGCACGATTAGTGGCTGGTCCGGAAGATTAACTTCTATAGGAACAGAATCAGGATGACGTTTACTGAATTTGCGAATTGCAGCCTCAATCAGTTCCTCTGCGAGTTCATCCGTCTTTACTATCTGATTGTCTCCATCGATGCGAGTGATTGAGAGAATGTTCTCGGTTACCCGTATGAGCCATTGACCATCGTCCTGAACATCCTGGAGTAGTTGTCTCTTCTGATCTTCATCAAGCTGACAATTCTCGTCTAATAATACGGATGTCGAACCGATGATGCTGGTCAGAGGAGTACGTATATCATGAGAAATAGCTCTGAGCAGATTGGCACGAACCTGGGCTCTCTCAGATTCAATATGAACCCTTTCTTGCAGCTTGATCTGAGTTGATGTCGCGCTTGTTATTACGGATACAAGTAGCATTGTGATAAAAATCAGGGGATATCCGGTGAGACTGAAGTTCAGTTGCATGAAAGGATAGGTGAATATAAAGTTAACAACTATTACACCTGTAAATGAGGCGATGATCCCCCATTTATACCCGCTGGTCTTACGTGCGATAATCAAAACCGCGAGAATAAATATCATAATCGCAGCTGTACTTCCGCCGTTGTTCTCCTTATGGATGACAGTACTGAATACTGTTGCAGCAATAAGTATTCCGGTAGTAAACGCGAAGTTTACGAAAGCATCATCCCAGTTAATTTTGTATTTGTTGTCAGAATTGTTCATTGCAAATACCTCGAATAATTCTACCATTATAGACTGTTAAGATACTGACAAGATTTATAAGAAAAGAGACTCCCATGAAGGGAGTCTCTTGATGTATTCCAATATAGTATGGATTACTTCTTCTCAGCCTTAACGCCTGCAAAGTATTCCTTAGCAAGTCCTACGCATACTGGTGAGAGTACGAGCAGAGCTATTAAGTTAGGCAGTGCCATGAATCCGTTCAGAGTATCAGCGATATCCCAAACAACGGATACTTCAGCAACAGCACCAATAACTACTACTACGCAGAAGATAATCTGGTAAGGCTTAATAACCTTGGATCCGAAGAGGTACTC